>DATCZX010000085.1:0-14239 GCA_036525695.1 Gammaproteobacteria bacterium
GTACAAGCACTACTTCGGGTAAGGCGCGCCCGGCTCGCCGTTGACCGGCAAGCCGAGCCGACCTAGGCAAAAGAATGAGAGGGGCAGCCGTGCCGGCTGTCCCTCTCACTTCTCCCGACCATCGAGGCCCAGTCCCGGGAAACCGCCATGAAATCCGTGATCCACGCTATCGAGAGCCTGAACATCTGGATCGGCCGCGCTTTCGGCTGGTGCATCCTGATCCTGACCCTCTCGGTCAGCTACGAGGTGTTCGTCCGCTACGTGCTGAACGCGCCGACCGTCTGGGCGTTCGACATGATGGTGCAGATGTACGGCGCGCTGTTCCTGATGGCCGGGCCCTACGCGCTGGCCCAGGATGCGCACGTGCGCGCGGACGTGGTCTACCGGCTGATCCCGGTACGCTGGCAGGCGCGCATCGATTTCGTGCTCTACATCCTGTTCTTCTTCCCCGGCATGCTCGCCCTGTTCTGGTTCGGCGCGGAGATCGCCGCCGACTCCTGGCGTTACAAGGAGGTCAGCTGGAACAGCCCGGCGCGCATCCAGATCTACTACTTCAAGACCCTGATCCCGGTGGCCGGGGTCTTGCTGATCGTCCAGGGCATCGCCGAGTGCATGCGCTGCTATCTGGCGATGAAGACCGGTAAATGGCCGCAGCGCATGGAGGACGCACGCGAGACCGAGGACCTCCTCAAGGGGCAGCAGGGAGGCCCCGATTTCCATATTCCCCAGAGTGCCAAGTAAGGCCCGCCGAAACCATCTGCTGCCGGAGCATCGAGACCGATGACCAACCCCGAAGTCGCCCTGTTGATGCTGACGCTGTTCATCCTGCTGGTGATGCTCGGCTTCCCCGTCGCATTCACCCTGCTCGCGATGGGCGTCGGCTTCGGCTACTACGCTTATCACGACGCCGGCAGCATAGAGACCATCGCCGACGCTTTCAGCAACCGCATCTTCTACCTGCTCAACCAGAACACCTATTCGGTGATGGAGAACGACACCCTGGTCGCCATCCCGCTGTTCCTGTTCATGGGCTACGTGGTCGAGCGTGCCGACATCGTCAACCGGTTGTTCTTCTCGCTGCAGCTCGCCGCGCGCAACCTGCCCGGTTCGATGGCGGTCGCGGCGCTGATCACCTGTGCGATATTCTCGACCGCCAGCGGAATCGTCGGCGCGGTGGTTACGCTGATGGGGCTGCTGGCCTTCCCGGCGATGATGAAGGCGAACTACGACAAGTCGTTCGCCTCCGGCGTGATCTGCGCGGGCGGCACGCTCGGCATCCTGATCCCGCCGTCGATCATGCTGATCGTCTACTCGGCGATCGCCGAACTCTCGCCGCTGCGCCTCTACGCCGCGGCCATGTTCCCCGGTCTGCTGCTGGCCGGTTGCTATATCGTCTACGTCATCATCCGCGCGACCCTGAATCCGAGCTTGGCGCCCAAGCCGGTGCTCGACAATCCGCCGTCGACCAGGGAGGTCTACATCGCCCTGTTGACCTCGGTGGTGCCGCTGACCGTGCTGATCATGCTGGTGCTCGGCTCGATCCTCGGGGGCCTGGCGACGCCGGCCGAGGCGGCCGCGATGGGTGCGCTAGGCGCCCTGATCCTGGCGATGCTGTACCGCTCCCTTAACTGGGCCAAGCTCAAGGAGTCGGTCTATCTCTGCGCGAAAGCGACCGCGATGGTCTGCTGGCTGTTCGTCGGCTCATGGACCTTCGCCTCGGTCTTCTCCTACCTCGGTGGACACGAGATCATCGAGCACTTCATCCTCGGGTTCGATCTCGAGCCGTGGCAGTTCCTGGTGCTGGTGCAGCTGATCATCTTCCTGCTCGGCTGGCCGCTGGAGTGGTCGGAGATCCTGATCATCTTTGTGCCGATCTTCCTGCCGATGCTCGACACCTTTGGCGTAAACCCCTACTTCTTCGCGATGCTGGTCGCGCTGAACCTGCAGACCTCGTTCCTGACGCCACCGATGGCGATGTCGGCCTACTACCTCAAGGGGGTGGTCGGCGCCGGAATCGAGCTGGTTGAGATCTTCAGGGGACTGATGCCCTACCTGGCCATAGTGCTGTTCGTGATGATCTTGATGTACCTGATACCGGGCATCGCGCTGTGGTTGCCGGACGCGTTGTTCGGCCCGTACAACCCGTGATCGTAGTCACCGGATCGGTCCAGCAGAGGAGAATACGCCATGGGTCTATCTGACGAGACAGTCGACCGCATTTCGGCAATCTTTGGGATCGCCCTCGTCGGCATATTCGTGCTCGGGCTGGCCTGGAGTATCAGCCACGGGTTCGCCGGCTTCTGGGGCGGGCTGCCCTTCTGGGTCATCGCGCTGATCGTGCTTGCGCTGATCGTCTACGATTTCTGGTCGACGCTGATCGGCAAGAAGAAGAAATAGCTGCTCGCGGCGTGCCACGTCACGTGGCATGCCGGCACCCTGCCGAGACATTCCCGGGCTGGCCGCATCCAGAGCGTTCCACGTCCCTGTGTCTCCACCAATCCAGTCGAGTCTGTGAGCCGAACATGAGCAAGGAACTGCACACGCTGTCCGCCGTAACCGCCGCCGAGGCGATCCGAGCCGGCGCGTTGACGTCCGAGGAACTGACCAAGGCTTGCCTCGAGCGCATTGCCGCGGTCGACGCCGAAATCGAGGCGTGGGCCTACCTCGACCCCGAGCACGCCCTCGGCCAGGCACGCACCGCCGATGAGGTACGCCGCTCGGGCAAGCCGGTCGGCCCGCTGCACGGTGTGCCGGTGGCGATCAAAGACATCATCGATACCGCCGACATGCCTACCGAGTGCGGTACGGTACTGCTCGAAGGTCGCCAGCCGAGAAAAGATGCTGACGTCGTCAGCCGCCTGCGCGCCGCCGGCGCGGTGATCCTTGGCAAGGCGGTGACCGCCGAGCTTGCCGTGTTCCACCCGGGCAAGACCAGGAACCCGCACAACCCGGGGCACACCCCCGGCGGCTCGTCCAGCGGCTCGGCGGCCGCGGTCGCGGCGGGGATGGTGCCGCTGGCGCTGGGCACGCAGACCAACGGCTCGATGATCCGCCCGGCGTCCTTCTGCGGCGTGGTCGGCTTCAAGCCGACGCACGGCCTGCTGCCGCGCCAGGGCGTGCTGCTGCAGTCGGCGCCGCTCGACCAGCTCGGGGTCTACGCGCGCACCGTCGAGGACGCGGCGCTGGCCGCCGAGTGCCTGGTCGGGTTCCACGAGCGCGACCCGCACACCCGGCCGCGCCCCCGACCGCCGTGGCTGGAGACCGCGCGCCAGGAGCCACCGATGGAGCCGCGCCTGGCCTTCGTCAAGTCCCCGGTGTGGGACCGGGCCGACGCCGAGACCCGGGAGGCCTTCGCCGAACTGGTCGGATTCCTGGGACCGCAGAGCGTGACCGAGGAGCAGCTGGGCAGCCCCTTCGACAGCGTGGTCGAGATGCACCGCGCGGTGATGGAGGCCGACCTGGCGCGCAACTACGCGCACTACTACGAGAAGGGACGCGAGCGTCTCAGCGCGGTGCTCTGCGAGATGATCGAGCGCGGCCAGAAAGTGACCGCGGTCGAGTACAACAACGCGCTGGCGTGGCGGGAGCGGCTGCACGATGCCCTCGAGGAGCTCCACCACGAGTACGACGCGATCCTGACCCCGGCCACCGTCGGCCCGGCGCCGGCCGGGCTCGACTCGACCGGCAACCCGGTGTTCTGCACGCTCTGGACCTACCTCGGCACCCCGGCGATCAGCCTGCCGCTGCTGCAGGGCGGCAACGGCCTGCCGCTCGGCGTGCAGCTGGTCTCGGCGCGGCACGACGACGCGCGGCTGCTGCGCAACGCGCGCTGGCTGGCAAGCCGGGTGCAGGCCGCCGAGGCGAGCTGATTCCACGGCCGCGCGCACGCGCCGTAACCCACCGCACCACCACCCACCGCAGGGAGGAACGTCATGGCAAAGATCGGATTCGTCGGACTCGGCATCATGGGCCGCCCGATGGCAGGGCACCTGCAGGCGGGTGGCCACCAGCTCTACGTGGTCAAGCACCGCAGCCCGCTGCCGCAGGAGCTGCTCGACGGCGGCGCGCTGGCCTGCCCGACCGCGCAGGCGGTCGCCGAGCAGGCCGACGTGATCATCCTGATGGTCCCCGACACGCCGCAGGTCGAGGAGGCGCTGTTCGCCGCCGACGGCGTCGCCGCCGGGCTGAGCCCGGGCAAGCTGGTGATCGACATGAGCTCGATCTCGCCGATCGCCACCCAGGAGTTCGCCGCGCGCGTCGCCGAGCTCGGCTGCGACTACGTCGACGCCCCGGTCTCCGGCGGCGAGGTCGGCGCCAAGGCGGCGACGCTGACCATCATGTGCGGCGGCAGCGAGGGGGCGTTCGAGCGCGCCAGGCCGCTGTTCGAGCTGATGGGCAAGAACATCACCCGGGTCGGCGAGGTCGGCCACGGGCAGATCTGCAAGGTCGCCAACCAGATCATCGTCGCGCTGAACATCGAGGCGGTCAGCGAGGCGCTGGTGTTCGCCGCCAAGGCGGGCGCGGACCCGGCCCGGGTGCGCGAGGCGCTGATGGGCGGTTTCGCCTCGTCGAAGATCCTCGAGGTGCACGGCGAGCGGATGATCAAGCGGACGTTCAACCCCGGCTTCCGCATCGAGCTGCACCAGAAGGACCTGAACCTGGCACTGAGCAGCGCGCGCGCGCTCGGCGTGAGCCTGCCGAACACCGCCACCGCGCAGGAGCTGTTCAACGCCTGCGCCGCCCACGGCGGCAGCGCCTGGGACCACTCGGCGATGGTGCGCGCGCTGGAGTGGCTGGCCGACCACGAGGTCGCCTGAGGGGCTCCGGAGAGCTCTCCCTCGCTCCCCTCTCCCGGCACCGGGAGCGGGGCCGGGGGTGAGGGGTTGCCGAGTTGTCGGTTCCCGGTGGTCAGCGACCACCGCGGATCGCGCCAACGAAAAAGGTTCTTCGCACAACTCCGGGGAGCGTCGTATCGTGGAGCCCGTCGCAAGATGAGGCGAAGCGATGGACAAGACGACGGAACTGCTGCGCGCGCTTGGGGGCTGGGACGGTTTTCAGGTCGTGGCCACGGAACGGCGGGAAGGCGACCCGCCGGAGGTCTGGATCACGCTGGAACCCCGTCGTGACCGGCCCTTGCGCTGCGCGCATTGCGGTGCGGAGACGGAGCAGGTCCACGAGCAGACCTGGCGGGAGGTGCGTGACCTGCCGCTGTTCGAAGCACGGACCTACCTCAAGGTGCTCGTCTACCGGGTCTGGTGCCCCCGGTGCGGCGGTCCTAAACGGATGCGTATCGACTGGCTGGACGAGCACCAGCGGGTCACCCGCCGGCTGGCCGGCTCGATCCTGATGCTGTGCACCCACCTGCCGATCCGCCATGTCGCCGGGTTCTACGGGCTGCACTGGCACACGGTCAAACGCCTGGACAAGCGCGCGCTGCAGGCGCGGTTGGCGCCGCAGGACTGGAGCGGGGTGCGGATGATCGGGGTCGACGAGTTCGCCCTGCGCCGCGGGCACCGCTACGCGACGCTGGTGGTCGAGCTGCCGAGCCAGCGCGTGCTGTGGGTGGGACCGGGACGCGGCCGGGCCGATTTCCGCCCGTTCTTTGAACAGCTTGGGCCGGAGGGCTGCCGGCGGCTGCAGGCCGTGGTGATGGACATGAACAGCGCCTACGACCTCGAGGTGAAGGCGCACTGCCCGCAGGCCGAGGTGGTCTACGACCTGTTCCACGTCGTCGCCAAGTACGCACGCGAAGTGATCGACCGGGTGCGGGTCGACGAGGCCAACCGCCTGCGCGACGACCGCCCGGCACGGCGCGTGGTCAAGACGGCCCGCTGGCTGTTGTTGCGCAACCGCGAGGCGCTGGAGGGCGCTCAGCGGGTGCGCCTGCAGGAGTTGCTGGAAGCGAACCAGGCGCTGCTGACGGTCTACCTGCTCAAGGACGACCTCAAGCGGCTGTGGCGTTACCGGCACCGAGGGCACGCCCGGCGCTCGTGGGAGGCCTGGTACGCCCGCGCGCTGGAGTCGGGCATCGCCCCGCTGGTCCACTTCGCGCAGCGCTTGAAGTCCTACCTCGGCGGCATTCTCGCGCACTGCCGCTGGCCCCTGCACACCAGCGTGCTCGAAGGCATCAACAACCGAATCAAGGTGATCAAACGCACCGCCTACGGCTTCCGCGACCAGGAGTACTTCTTCCTGAAGATCCAGGCCGCCTTCCCCGGTAATGCGCGATGAACCGAAAAAAAACGCCGGCTCACGCCGGCGTCGATCAAGGGAGAGACGCAGCCTCAGAAGAAGGCCTGGATCCCGGTCTGCGCGCGGCCGGGGGACGACCTCGCGCGCGGCTACGCGCAGGCGTGGTGGGAGAGGAACCGCCGGGACGAGTAGCCCCACCTGTCGGCGAGGCGGCGAGGCGGCGAGCAGCAAAAAAAACCGGGACCGTTTCCGGTCCCGGTTACAGCTCTTGGAGAGAGAGAAACCTGGCGCTCGCTCAGCCGGCCTTCTGCCGGGCGAACCACTTCTCCGCCTCCTCGTCCCAGCCGTCGGTGCGGACGTAGGGGTTGGAGCGCGGGTGGTTGATCATGTTCGGGTCGATCTCGACACCGATGCCCTCGAGGAAGTTGGCCAGGCCGATGCGCTCGATCATCTCGCCGGTGCGCTCGTGCTCGAGCGCGTTCTCGGCGAAGAAGTCGATCACGCGGCCGCCGAGGTCGTTCAGCGCGTCGAGGTCCTCGTCGCTCTGCATCGGCATGAACGGCACGATCACGGTGCCCATCAGGTCGCCGATCTTCAGCGTGCGCTTGCCGCCGACCAGCACCGTGACGCCCTTGTCGTCGCCGGGCTTCAGCGCCTTGGTCATCACGTTGAGGCAGTGCATGCAGCGCACGCAGCTCTTGTTGTCGACGTCCAGCGTGTCGTCGTCGTTGAGGCTCAGCGCGTTGGTCGGGCAGCGGCTGATGACGTTGTCGATGGTGTACTTGCGGCCCTTCTTGGCGACGTAGGCCTTGACCTCGTCCTGGTCGACCTTCATGTCGTCGCGCCAGGTGCCGATCACCGCGAAGTCGGCGCGCTGCACCGCGTTCATGCAGTCGTTCGGGCAGCCGGAGAACTTGAACTTGAACTTGTACGGCAGCGACGGCCGGTGCATGTCGTCGAGGTAGGTGTTGATGATCTGCCGGTGCGCCTTCGGCTCGTCGTAGCAGGACATCTCGCAGCGCGCGTGGCCGACGCAGGAGGCCGCGGTGCGCAGCGCCGGGCCGGCGCCGCCGAGGTCGAAGCCGAGCTCGTTGAGCTCGTCGAACGCCTTCTGCACGTTCTCGGTCGAGCAGCCCTGGAACATGATGTCGCCGGACTGGCCGTGGAACGCGATCAGGCCGGAGCCGTGGCGCTCCCAGATGTTGCACATCTCGCGCAGCGTGCCGGTGTCGTAGTGGAAGCCCGGGGGCGGCATCACGCGCAGGGTGTGGAACTCGGAGGACTCGGGGAACTTGGAGGCCACCTCGGAGAAGCGCGGGATGATCCCGCCGCCGTAGCCGAACACGCCGACCGTGCCGCCCTTCCAGTAGCCGAGCCGGGTCTCGTAGGAGTGCTCGAGCTGGCCGAGCAGGTCGACCATCATGTCGTTGTCCTGGGCCAACCGCTTCAGGCCGGTGACAAAGCTGGGCCAAGGCCCGGTCTCGAGTGCGTCCAGCATCGGCGTCGGATGCATCGGTTTGCTACTGGCCATCAATCAACCCTCCGTCCACGGATATTTCTGACAAATCTCAAGATAGATGGCGCGGACCCCGCGGTAAAGCCCGACCTATTGGGTAGGGTATTACCCCCACCCTATCCCGAACGGGATAGCCTCTGGCGCTGCCTGCGGGACAGCGTCGGCTTGGCGCTGGCCCCGAGCAGCGCGGCGATGGCGTCGCGCAGCGGCTGCAGCACCGTCGCCAGCTTGTCGCGCAGCAGCGTGCCGGTCGCCGTGCTGCGCGCGAACACCGCGTAGCAGAGCGCCTCGTTGGCCCCGGCGAGCAGCACCAGCGCGCGCACCTCGGCCGCCAGCTGCGGCAGCCGCGCGACCACCCCGGCGGCGTCCGTGGCGGCATCGGCGAGCGCCGCGTCGGCCCCCTCGGCCAGCTGCTCGACCGTGTCCGGGGGCTCGCCCGGGAAGCCGGCGGCCGCGGCGTAGGCACCGAGCAGGTTCAGCAGCGGGCTGATGATCTCGCGGTCGCTCGGGTTGCCGAGCACGCCGTCGCAGGCGGCCAGGAAGGCCTGGCCCGGACCGTCGAGGGCATGCGCCAGCAGGGCGGCCAGCGGTGCGCTGCCGGCTTCCTCGGCCAGCGCGGCCGCCTCCTCCTGCCCCGCGCGCGGCGGGCGCTGCTCCGGCAGGTCGCCCGGCGCGGCGAGCAGGAAGCCGACCCGGTAGGCCGGCAGCTCGCTGCCGCGCCGCCACAGCCGCTCGCGCAGGGCCGGCGGCAGCAGCCCCGGTGCAGCGACCAGGCGCAGGGTCTGCATGATCGCCTCGTCGTCCTGCTCGAACGGCAGGTGCTCGGCCAGCCAGGCCGCCAGCTCGGGCTTGAGCCCGTCGCGCGGCAGCACCGGGTTGCCGAGCAGCGCGCGCGCCACCGCGGCGCTGGGGCAGGCCCACCAGGCGCGGCGGGCCACCTCGTCGTCGATCCCGGGCGCCGCCGCGGCGGCCAGCACCGCCTCCGGTTCGCCGAGCTTGAGCAGGTCGGCGGTGCGCAGGTTCTCCAGCTGGCCGCCGCGCAGCCAGCGGCGGATGAACACCGGGAACCCGCCCGGGTGGCCGATCACCAGGTTCGCCAGCAGCCGGCGCACCGCCAGCAGGTAGGCGTCCTCGCGCCCCTGCGGGTGCAGCTGCACGCGCAGCTCGCGGCTGCCGGCCAGGCCGACCACCGTCGGCCCGCGCTCGTCGATGCGCACCGCCTGCGCCTGGGTCAGCAGCACGTTCAGGCGCAGGCTGTCCTCGCTGGCGAGCACGGCTTCGGGCGGCAGCACGCCGGGCGCCTACTGGAACTGCACGCGCCGGCCCCACGGCACCGGGCGCGGACCGCGCACCACCCAGAGCACCGGGTAGTGCGGCGCCGCGGCCGGGAACGGGCCGTCGGCATCGGTGAAGTAGACCAGCAGGTCGGGCTGCAGGCCGGCCTGCTCGACCCAGGCGAAGGCCGGCGCGAACGCGGTGCCGCCGCCGCCGGCGAGGCCTGGGGGCAGCTCCAGCGTCTCCCACGGTTCGCTGACCCACGGCCCGGCGGCGGCCAGCTGGCGGTCGCACGCGTGCAGCGTCACGCGCGCGTTGACCTGGCCCTTCAGCGCGTCGAGCTCGGTGACGAAGCCGCGCAGCAGCGCGTCGTCGATCGAGCCGCTGGTGTCGACCACGGCGACCAGCTCGAGGCGGTGGCTGCGCAGGCTCGGCAGCACCGCCGACCCCTCGCGCCGCGCCGGGCGCATGTAGCTGAAGTCCTCGCGGGCGAGCGCGTGGAGGTACTGCGCGAGCAGCGAGCGCCACGGCAGCTGCGGCTGCAGCAGGCGGTCGACCAGCCGCGCCAGCGCGGCCGACAGCTGGCCGTGCTCGCGCGCCGCCTGCGCCGCGCCGGCGAGGTGCTGGCGCCACTGCTGTTCGAGCCGCTCCCGCTCCGCCGACGACAGCGGCGGCGGGCGCGCGGCGCCGCCCTCGCCGGAATCGGGCTGCCCGCCCTCGCGCCCGGCCCCGCGCGGCACGCCGTCCGGCTCCTGGCGCTCCTGCTGACCGCCGCCCTCGGCGCGGCTGTCGCTGTCGTAGACGTGGTCGTCGTGGCTCTCGCGCTGGTCGTTCTCCTCGAGGCAGGGGTAGATCTCCTCGGCGCTCATGCCGGCGTACTCGGCCATCAGCAGCGCCCCCGGGGGGGGCTGCAGCCCCTCGTCGCGCAGCAGCGGGTTGATCGCCAGGTCGCAGGCGATGTCCCAGCGCTGCTTGACCCGGTGCTGGCGGCGCTGGAAGTGGCCCAGCGCGCAGTGCAGCGCCTCGTGCGCCAGCGCGAACTCGAGCTCGCTGCCGGTCAGCGCGGCGACCCAGGCCGGGTTGTAGTAGAGGGCGCGGGCGTCGGTCGCGGTGGTCTGGCACCACTTCGGGTCGGCGGCGACCAGCGGCAGGCGCAGCGTCAGCGCGCCGAGGAACGGGCGGTCGAGGATCAGCCGGGTGCGCGCGGCGCTGAGCCGGGTGGCGTGTTCGTCGGTGGATGGCATCTCAATCCGAGAGCATCACGTCGGCGACCTGCGCCGCCCAGGCCGCGAACTGCGGCACCTCGCACAGCGGCTGGCCGATGGCGCGGTGCAGGTCGGCGACCAGCATCACGCCGAGCTCGCGCTGCGGGAAGCGGCCGGCGTAGGCGAGGATGTGGCCGTAGACCGCCGTCGCCTCGTCCCCGCCGCGGGCGCGCAGCGCCCGCCGCACCAGCGCCGCGGCGACCGCGTACTGCAGGTCGAGGCCGTCGGGCAGCTCGACGGCCTCGCCGCGGGCGATGGCGTCGATGTCCGGCAAGCGGTCGAGGTGCGCCAGGTAGGCGGCCAGCTCGACCCCGGCGGCGGCACCGACGCAGGCCTGCAGCGCCGCCGGCAGCAGCGTGCGGTCGTCGCCGAACTTGCCCAGCGCGCGGTGCGCGAACTCCCAGCTGCGCGGCGACGGGAACGCGGTCACCGCGTGGCTCGGGTCGAAGTCGAACAGCAGGTCGGGGCGGAAGCGCAGGAAGCCGACCAGCCGCGGGTCGATGCCGAACGCGTGGGCCCAGGCGACCCAGTCGTCGAGGTGCGCCTCGAGCTCGAGGTGGGTGAAGCGGTTGGCCAGCGGCGCCGGCATGCTGTAGACCACGCCGCGGTCGCCCTGGCGGTTGCCGGCGGCGAAGATCGCCCAGCCGGGCGGGACCTGGTACTCGCCGAGGCGGCGGTCGAGGATCAGCTGGTAGGCGGCGGCCGAGACCGTCGGCGGCGCCGCGTTGATCTCGTCGAGGAACAGGATCCCGGCCGGCCCGTGGCGCTCGCGGTCGGGCAGCAGCGCCGGCACCGCCCACTCGACCGTCCCGTCGACGCGGAACGGGATGCCGCGCAGGTCGCTCGGCTCGAGCTGCGACAGGCGCAGGTCGATCACCGGCACGGCGTGCGCGGCGGCGACGCCGCGCACCAGGTCGGACTTGCCGATGCCCGGCGGTCCCCACAGCATCACCGGGGTGTGTTGCCCCGCCGCGGCGGCGGTGAACTCCCGCTGCATGATGCGCATCACGTGCGCCGGTCGCATCTGTGGCTCTGCTCCTTGCTGGCGGCGGAGGCCGCGAGGCCCCGCCAGGGAGCCTATCGTTAACAGGCTGGCGCGAGGGCGGCCATGCGCGGGGTCAACTGCGCACCGCCCGGTGCGCGCCTCACGGCCGCAGGACCATCAGCACCAGCCCGCCGAGCGCCATCGCGGCGACCAGCCAGGCGAGCAGCAGCGCGCCGCGCGCCAGCCGCCCGCTGCCTTCGGGCCAGGTGCCGCCGGCGGGCGCGCGCCCGAGCTGGCGCCACAGCTGCCGCCGCAGCGGCACCAGGACCACGGCCCAGAGCCCGGCGGAGAAGACGAACAGGCTGATCCCGCCGGTCAACCACGCCTGCGTGACCAGCGCGTCCGCGGCGCCGCTCAGCAGGCCGCCGCCACCGACCAGCAGCAGCAGCGCGCCGGTCGCGGTGAAGCGCAGGTCGCCGGCGCCGAGCAGGGCGAAGAGTTGCGCGGCCTGGCGCGGATCGGCGCTGCGCACGGCCCGCCAGTGCCACCAGGCGCCGACCAGCAGGTTGCCGACGAAGAGCACCGCGCCGAGCACGTGCAGTAGCTTGAACATCGCGTTACCTCCTGCTGCCGGGTCTCACCAGAGCGCCAGCAGCTGCCCCTCTTCGACCTTGTGCTCGAAGCGGCGCAGCGGGTGGTCGCCCTTGGCCACGCACTCGCCGCTGGCCAGGTCGAACTTCCAGCCGTGCTTGGGGCAGGTCAGCTGGCAGCCCTCGACCGCGAGGTGCGGGATGTCGGTGACCTGGTGCGGGCAGCGGCTGTCGTAGACGCGCAGCGTCTCGCCGCTGCGGTAGACGAACAGGTGGCGGCCGTCGCACTCGTACCAGGCCGGCTCGCCGTCGGCGATCTCGGCCAGCGGTGCGACGCGGTGCCAGCCCGGCTCGCCGAGCAGCGCCTCGGGGCGGAAGTCAGGGATGTCCATCGACAGCAGGATGTCGGTGGCCCAGACGATCTTCGCCAGGCCGAGCACCGGGAACGCCATCAGCAACGCGTCGAGCACCTCGTTCGGCGTGGCCCCGTTGCGCAGCGCGCGGGTCAGGTACTGCTTGAAGCCGTTCTCGGTCTGCACCGCGACCTTGGTGATCACCGAGATCAGGTCGCGCGAGCGCACGTCGAGGTGGTCGCCGGCGCGCTTGAGGAAGGTGAAGTAGGCGGTCATCGCCTCGGGGCGGGCCTTGACCAGGTAATTCAGCGCATCGCTCATCTTCGGGTCTCCTTGTGCGCGGCATGGGCCGGCCGTGCCTGGCCAGCGGGTCTGCGCAGCATAGCCGAGCACGCCGCGGCCGCCATGCGCCCGCTCAACTGCGCTCCCAGCAGGCCAGCGCCTGCTCCACCACCGCCTGGCGGCGCCACGGCGTCAGCAGCCAGAGGTCGCGCAGGCCGGCGGGAGGGGTCTCCAGCAACCCCAGGCGCAACGCTTCCAGCGCCGCTGCCGGCGCCAGGTCGCCGTGCACGGTGCCGAGCAGCTCGACCGCCAGCCGCGCGACCCGGCGCCGGCCGCAGGCGGCGGCCACCGCCGCCCACGCCCTGGCGACGGCGGCCGGGGAGACCAGCGGCGCGGCGTCGAGATCGACCACCACCGCGCGCCAGCGGTGACCGTCGTCGAGCAGCGCGCCCGTGGCCCGCGGCGGCTGGTCGAGCAGCGCGGTGTGCAGGCGCAGCGGGTGTTCGGCTGGCGGCGGCGCCCACTCCGGGTCGGCGGCGAGCACCTGCCAGGTGTCCTCCTCGAGCAGCGTGCGCTGGACCGGGAACGGCGGCTGCCCGGGCGCCGCCCTGACCCCGCGGCCCCCGCGGTAGCGCAGCGGCGCGCGGCGGCCGCCGGCGAGCCGGCGCAGCCGCGGAGGGGGCGAGGTCGTCATCGGTCGGGTTCCTGGCCGGAGGGGGCTCCGCGGCCAGGGTAGCGCTCGCGCCGGCCGGCGGCCATCAAGCGGCGGCCAGCGCCTCGAGGGTCGCCAGCTGGCTGCGGTAGAGCCGCGCGGCGCTGACCAGGTTGCGCAGCAGCACGGCCATCGACGCCGCCAGGGCCAGCGCCAGCAGCCAGGCGCAGGCCCCCGGCCACCACAGCGCCGGCGGGGTCAGCGCGACCACCGCGCAGTGCAGCACGAACTGGCGCCGGGTCCACGCCGGCGGCAGCACCTGCTTCATGTTCGGCACGCGGTGCCCGCTCGCCATCAGCTGCCCCTGCACCAGCCGGTTCTGCAGGTGGAACCAGACCAGGAACGGGACGATCTTGTAGAGCATGCCGTTGACCACCGACAGCGCGTAGCCGAGCAGGAACAGGCCGCCGAGCAGCAGCTGCAGGCGCGGGTCGGCGGCCAGCGGCGGCCACAGCCGGCCGGCCACCCAGGTCGCCACCAGCACTAGCAGCACGCCCATCGCCAGGCGCCAGAAGTCCAGCGTCACGTCCGCCAGGCGCCGCTTGCGCCGGCGCTGCAGGTCGAGCGTGACCACGGCGAACAGCAGGCTGCCCGCCGCCAGCAACAGGCCGCCGCACAGCTCGAGCACCCTGGCGGCGGGCCAGAGCAGGCCGGCGGTGGCCAGCAGCAGGGCGGCGAACACGGTGCCGTTCAGCGTGCGGGTCAGCCAGCCCGGGTACTCCGGGGTCATCTGGAACATCGGCACCACCTGGAAGGCGACCCCGCTGACCAGGATGCCGATCCAGCCGAGCAGCGCCCAGGTCGCGTGCAGGTCGGTCAGCACCCCGCGGCGGAGCAGCACCTGGGGCCAGCCATGGCCGGCCAGCAGCCACAGGCCGAGCCCCGCCGCGACCAGCAGCGCCAGCAGCGCCAGCGCCATCCCGAGCAGCGCGGCGTGGCGCCGCGGGGCGCGCGCCAGGCTGAACAGCGCCGCCGCGGCGAGCAGGCCGACCGCGGCCGCGAGCAGGCCGGCGGCGGCGCGCAGCACGGCAGGCGCGGCCAGCACGAACCCCGCGGCCAGCGCCACGGT
>DATCZX010000086.1:0-2419 GCA_036525695.1 Gammaproteobacteria bacterium
CTGTTCCTCGACGAGATCGGCGACATCCCGCTGTCGCTGCAGGTCAAGCTGCTGCGCCTGCTGGAGACCGGCAGCTACCGCCGGGTCGGCAGCAGCGAGGCGCTGCGCGCCGACTTCCGGCTGGTCTGCGCCACCCACCGCGACCTGAAGGCGATGCTGGCGGAAGGCAGCTTCCGCACCGACCTCTACTACCGCATCGCCACCTTCCCGATCGCCCTGCCGCCGCTGCGCGAGCGCCCCGAGGACCTCGAGCCGCTGGTGCGCGCGCTGCTGCAGCGCATCGCGCCCACCCGGCAGCTGCGCCTGGACCCCGCCGCCCAGCGCCTGCTCGCCGCCTACCCGTTCCCCGGCAACGTGCGCGAACTGCGCAACCTGCTCGAGCGCGCGGCGCTGCTGACCGACGGCGAGGTGATCGGGCCGGCGCAGCTGACCGAGGAGGTGCGCGCCGGCGGAGCGACGGCGCCCCGCTCGAGCGACGGCGCCGCCCCGCTGCTGACCCTGGCCGAGGCCGAGCGGCACCACCTGCGCCAGGCGCTGGCCGCGCACGCCGGCGACCGCCGCGAACTGGCGCAGCGCCTCGGCGTCAGCGAGCGGACGCTGTACCGCAAGCTGCGCGAGGCCGGCCTCTCCTAGGCGCTAGCGGAATTCGAGCGGTTTGCCCGCGGGGTCCGGCGAGCTCGCGAACCGCATCGCCAGGATCCGGCTTCGCGGTGCGGTTCCTGCGTCACCGCACCCTACGATCCGGCTGCCGTCAGTTCGCGAACCGGCTCGTTCAACCCGTCGGTGCCAGCACCTTGCCCGGGTTCAGGATGCCCCTCGGATCGAGCGTGCTCTTCAGCGCGCGCATCAGCGCCAGCTCGGCCGGGCTGCGGCTGTGGTGCAGGTGGTCACGCTTCTCGATGCCGATGCCGTGCTCGGCCGAGATCGAGCCGCCACGACGCTCGATGCCACCGTAGATGACCTCCTCGACCAGCCCGCGCGCGGTCTCGGAGCCGTCGCCGACCGCGACCACCACGTGCAGGTTGCAGTCACCGAGGTGGCCGAACACCACCAGCTGGTGGTCGGGCCAGCGCGCGCCGAGCTGCTGCTCGAGCTCGTCGACGTAGCCGTGCATGTCGCCGATCGGCAGGCTGACGTCGAACAGGAACACCGGGTCGAGCTCGTGCAGGCACTCGACGTTGTCACGCACCGCCCACAGGTTCTGCCGCTCCTGCTCGGAGCGGGCGATCACCGCCTCGCCGACCAGCCCCTTGGCGTGTGCCGCCGCGAGCACCTGCGCGAAGCGCTCGGCATCGCCGTCGGCATCGCCGCCGAGCGCCTCGACCAGCGCGTAGAAGGCCGACGAGCCGGCTGCCAGCGGCGCCGCGCGGCCCTGCCAGGCGGTCGGCGCGGAGAGCGCGTAGTAGGCGTTCCACATCACCTCGAACACGCTGAGCTGGCCACCGAGCCCGGCCTCGAGCTCCGACAGCAGCCGCGTCACCGCGGCGAAGTCCGGCACCGCGAGCAGCGCGGTGTTCTGGCTGCGCGGCTTCGGCCGCAGCCGCAGCACCACGCGGGTGACCACGCCGAGCGTGCCCTCGCTGCCGACGAACAGCTGGCGCAGGTCGTAGCCGGAATTGTTCTTGATCACCTTGTGCAGCGAGCTGACCACGGTGCCGTCGGCGAGCACCGCCTCGAGCCCGAGCACCATGTCGCGCATCATGCCGAAGCGGATCACGCGGTTGCCGCCGGCGTTGGTCGCCACCATGCCGCCGATGGTCGCGCTGCCGCGGGCGCCGAGATCCTGCGGGAACAGCAACCCCTCGGCGTCGGCGCGCTCCTGCACCAGCTGCAGCGGCACCCCGGCCTGCACCGTCAGCGTGCGGTTGGCCACGTCGACCTCCTCGATCGCGGTCAGCCGCTCGAGCGACAGCGCGATCTCGCCGGGCCCGCTGACCGCGCCGCCGACCACCCCGGTGCGCCCGCCGTGGGTCACCACCGGCAGCCCGGCGGCGTGGCACAGGCGCAGCACCTCGGCGACCTCGGCGGTGTTGGCCGGCCGGACGATCGCCGCGGCCTCGCTCGGCGGCCCGCGCCAGCCGGCCGGGCGCGCGCTGACGTCGCTGCCGGTGAGCACGGCGGCCGCACCGAACCGGGTGCGCAGTTCGTCGATCAGTTGCTCTAGTTGCACTCTATCCTTCCCCCATTACCTTAAGTTCAGTCCCACTGCAGTCCACCCTTCCGAGCACGTTCGCGATCAGTTGTTCCCCCGCCGCTGCAGGCTCAGCCGCCGGTACAGGCCCTCGACGTTCAGCGGCATCCACTCCTTGAACATGCCGAGCCCGCTGAACTGGTCGAGGCGCACCAGCTTCTGCGTGTCCTCGAGGCCGAGCCCCGAGCGCAGCGCGTTCAGCACCTCCGCCTGCAACGCCTCGAGGTA
>DATCZX010000087.1:0-3453 GCA_036525695.1 Gammaproteobacteria bacterium
CTCGGGCAGAGCATCAGCTACCTGATCCAGCAGGACGGCCTGGCCGAGATCGACACGCTGCTGAATTCAACCTTCGACTCCGGCTACTACGCCGCGATCGTGGTCGACACCCACGACGGCCAGGTGCTCGGCGAGCGCCGCCGCGACGTGGTTATCCAGCAGGTGCCGGCGTTCTTCATCGACCTGCTGACGCTGACCGCGCCGACGCGCGCCTCGGTGGTGATGGACGGCTGGCGCGAGCTTGGCAAGGTTACGGTGACCAGCCATCCCGGCTACGCCTATGCCTCGCTGTGGGCGGGGACGCTGTACCTGCTCGGCTGGTTCGGCGCCATCGCGGTGCTGCTGGCACTGCTCGGCATGGCGGTGCTGCGCGTGCTGCTGAAGCCGCTGCACGACGTCGAGAAGCAGGCCGAGGCGGTCGCCGAGCGGCGCTTCGACGTGCAGCTGGCGCTGCCGCGCACGCGCGAGCTGCGCGCCGTGGTCGAGGCGATGAACCGGATGACGCTGAAGGTGCAGGCGCAGTTCGACGAGCAGTCGCGCAGCGCCGAGCGGCTGCGCGAGATGGCCTTCGGCGACCCGGTCACCGGGCTGACCAACCGCCGCTTCCTCGAGTCGCAGCTGCAGGCGCGCCTGGCCGCCGACGCCGCAGGCGAGCCGGCCGCGGTGCTGCTGGTGCACCTCGAGGGGTTGCAGGAAATCAACGACAAGCAGGGCTTCGCCGCCGGTGACCGGCTGCTGAAGGCCGCCGCCGAGGTGCTGCGCCAGGCCACCGCGGAGTTCGACTCGCCGGTGCTGGCGCACCTCTCCGGCGCCGACTTCGGCGTGCTGCTGCCGCAGGTCGCGCTGGCCGACGCCGAGCGCTGCGCGACGCTGCTGTGCGAGCAGCTGCCCGCGCTGCGCGAGCAGGGGCTGACCGCGGAGGCCGACGTGGTCCACGTCGGGGTGACGCTGCTGCACGGCGCCAAGCACCTCGGCGAGGTGCTCGGCACCGCCGACCTGGCGCTGCGCGGCGCCCAGGCCGCCGGCCCGAACGGCTGGAAGACGCAGCTCCGCGACAGCACCCGCGAGGCCGGCATCATGGGCCGCTCGGAGTGGCACAAGCTGCTGCGCGATTCGATCGACCGGGAGCAGGTACTGGTCTACGCGCAGCCGGTCAGCGCGCTCGATGCCGGCACCGCGCTGCTGCACCGCGAGATCCTGGTGCGGCTGCCCGACCACGAGGGCCGTCCGCTGGCCGCCGGGCTGTTCATGCCGATGGCCGAGGAGCTCGGCCTGACCCACGAGCTCGACCTGGTGATCCTGCAGGCGGTGCTGCGCGAGCTGCGCAGCCAGCCGGCCGATACGGCCTTCGCGATCAACATCTCGGCCAGTTCGCTGCGCGACGCGGCGCTGGTCGAGTGGCTGCTCGGCGAGCTCGCCGCGTGGTCGGCGAGCGCGCCGCGGCTGTTCTTCGAGCTCTCCGAGTCCGGCGTGCTGCGCGCGCCGGACGCGGCGCGCGCGCTGGTGCAGGCGCTGCGCGCGCGGCGCGTCGGCTTCGGCCTCGACCACTTCGGCCAGGGCTTCTCCGCGTTCGGCTACCTGAAGACGCTGCGCCCGGACTACGTCAAGATCGACGGCGGCTACAGCGCCAAGCTGGCCGAGGACTTCGACAACCAGTTCTTCGTCGAGACCCTGGTCGGGGTCGCCCACAGTCTCGACATCCGCTGCATCGCCGAGATGGTCGAGGACGAGACGCAGCGCGACCTGCTGCGCCAGCTCGGCGCCGACGGCATCCAGGGCTACCTGGTCGGCCGGCCGGAACCGTTGCATGGCTGAGCCGGCCCCGGCCGCGGCGGGCTGGCGCCGACCCGAGGTGCTGCTGCTGCTGATGGCGGCGGCGATGCCGCTGGCGTTCGGCACCTGGCAGGTGCTGCTGAACAACTTCGCGATCGAGCGCGCGCAGTTCAGCGGCGCCGAGATCGGCCTGCTGCAGAGCCTGCGCGAGGTGCCCGGCTTCCTGTCGTTCGCGGTGGTCTTCGTGCTGCTGCTGATGCGCGAGCAGACGCTGGCGCTGGTCTCGCTGCTGCTGCTCGGCGCCGGTGTCGCGGTGACCGGGCTGTTCCCGTCGCTGACCGGGCTGCTGGTCACCACCTTCGTCATGTCGGTCGGCTTCCACTACTACGAGACGGTGCGCAACTCGCTGACCCTGCAGTGGATCGACAAGGGGCGCAGCGCGGCGTTCATGGGCCGGATGATCGGCGTCGGCTCGGCCGCCTCGCTGGCGATCTACGGGATCAGCTGGCTGCTGCTGCAGGGCGCCGGGGTGCCGATGGAGTGGGTGTTCGCGCTCGGCGGCGGGCTCACCGTGCTGCTCGCCGCGGGCGCCTGGCTGGCCTTCCCGCAGTTCAAGCAGCCGGTCGAGCAGCACAAGAAGCTGATCCTGCGCTCGCGCTACTGGCTCTACTACGCGATCACCTTCCTGGCCGGCGCGCGGCGGCAGATCTTCACCGTCTTCGCCGGCTTCCTGCTGGTCGAGCGCTTCGGCTTCGACGCCGCCGCGATCAGCCTGATCTTCCTCGCCAACATGGCGCTGAACGTGATCATCGCGCCGCTGATCGGGCGCTGGGTCGGGCTCTGGGGCGACCGCCGCGCGCTGACCGTCGAGTACGCCGGGCTGGTCTGCGTGTTCACCGCCTACGCGTTCGTCGACAGCGCCTGGCTGGCGGTCGGCCTGTACCTGCTCGACCACGTCTTCTTCGCCATGTCGATCGCGATCCGCACCTACTTCCAGAAGATCGCCGACCCGGCCGACATCGCGCCGACCGCCGGCGTCGCCTTCACCATCAACCACATCGCCGCGGTGGCGCTGCCGCTGCCGCTGGGACTGCTGTGGCTGACCGCGCCGGGCGCGGTGTTCCTGATCGGCGCCGGCCTCGCGGTGCTGTCGCTGCTGCTGGTGCGGCTGATCCCGGACGCGCCGGAGCCGGGCAACGAGGTGCTGCGGCCCTGGCGCATGGCGCGCCAGCCGGCCTGAGCCGCCGGCGCCCGGCCATCGCCGGGCGCCGCCATCCATTCTGCCGATGCGTCAGCGCCCGCCGCCGAAACGGTACTCGAACTGGGCCACGAACTGCCCGCCGTCGACGTCACCTCCGGAGAAGGTGTCGCGGTAGGCCAGGTGCACAGCGAACTGCTCGCCGATGCTCCCGCTCAAGCCGACCTCGCCACGCCCGACGTCGCCGTCCGGCGCCTCGATCGAGGTCCGGTAGCTGCTCGCGCTACCCAGGTTGCGCGGGTAGGCGGTGACGTCGCGCGGATCGTCCTCCATCTCGCTGTCGAGGGACAGGCGCAGGTACGGGGTCCACGACCCCATCCGGTAGGCCAGCTGGTAGCCAACGGTGGCCACCAGCGAGTCGCGGTCCTGGTCCTCGATCACCAGGTCGGCGCTACCGGCGCCCTGCTCGGCGAGCCGGTCGA
>DATCZX010000088.1:0-4521 GCA_036525695.1 Gammaproteobacteria bacterium
ACGACTCGAGCTGCCTGATCCGGCGGGAGAATGCCGGCTGGGTGACGTTGCGCTCCTCGGCGGCGCGCGAGAAGTTGCCGGTGCGCGCCAGGCAGACGAAATCCTCGAGCAGCTTGAATTCCATGCGCCCCTCCGCGCTACGGCACGTGCACGCCGCGCCGGGGACGGCAGTTTACGGAAACTATGCAATATTTGCATAGTTTGGCGCAGGAACGGCATTGGCTGGATTCGCCGGCACTCCGTAGGCTTGGTGCTACCGGTACAAATCCAGCCTGGAAGGGGCTCATGCAGCTAGCCAAGTTCAACCGCGTCCGCCTCGGCCACCTGCCGACCCCGCTCGAGCCGATGGACAACCTGCGCCGGGCGCTGGGCGGCGGACCGCGGCTGTGGATCAAGCGCGACGACTGCACCGGCCTGGCGACCGGCGGCAACAAGACGCGCAAGCTCGAGTTCCTGATGGCCGAGGCGCTCGCCGAGGGCGCCGACACGGTGATCACCCAGGGCGCGGTCCAGTCCAACCACGTGCGCCAGACCACCGCCGCCGCCTGCCGCCTCGGCCTCAGCTGCCACGGCCTGCTCGAGCGCCGCGTGCCGGCCGCCGCCAGCAACTACGACCGCACCGGCAACGTGTTCCTCGACCGCCTGCTCGGGGCCAGCTACGAGTTCCGCGATGGCGGGGTCGCGATGGAGGCGGAATCGGCCGCGCTGGCCGAGCGCCTGCGTGCCGAGGGGCGCAAGCCGTACGTGATCCCGGGCGGCGGCTCGAACCCGGTGGGCGCGCTGGGCTACGCCAACTGCGCGCTCGAACTGACCGCGCAGAGCGTCGATCTCGGCGTCGGCTTCGACTGGCTGGTCCATGCCACCGGGAGCACCGGCACGCAGGCGGGACTGCTCGCCGGCCTGCACGGGCTGTCGAGCGAGACGCGACTGCTCGGCGTCTCCGTGCGCCAGCCCCAGGCCAGGCAGGTCGCCGCCGTGCACCGGCTGACCCAGGCCACGGCCGAGCTGCTGGGGCTCCGCGGCAGCATCCCGGAGGAGGCGGTCGAGGTCGACGACCGCTTCGTCGGCGCCGGCTACGGGCAGCCGGCCGCCAGCACCCTCGAGGCGATCGAGCTGTTCGCGCGCAGCGAGGGGATCCTCCTCGACCCCGTCTACTCCGGCAAGGGGGCCGCCGGACTGATCGGCAGGATCCGCGAGGGCTTCTTCTCCGACCACGCCAACGTCGTGTTCCTGCACACCGGGGGCTCCGCCGCCCTGTTCGCCTACGAAGACCAGTTCGCGTCGACCTAGTCGGCCACCACCGCACCCGCCCACACCCTAGGAGGTTGAGCATGTCGAACCGTACCCTGCTTGGAACGCTGCTAGCCGGCGTCGCGCTGTCGCTCGGACAGCTCCCGGCCACCGCCGAGGCCGCCACCACCCTGCGCCTGTCCACCTACGTCAACGAGGTCGACATCCGTTACCAGGGCTTCAAGAAATTCGCCGACCTGGTCGAGCAGAACACCGCCGGCCGGGTCAAGGTCGAGATCTTCCCGTCGTCGACCCTGCACGGCTGGAGCGAGGGCGTCGACGCGGTCCAGGGCGGCGTCTCCGACATCAGCTGGATCCCGGCCGACAAGCGGCTGGCCTGCTACCGCGTGACCTCGCTCTACCCGGTCGCGATCAACCTGGAGAAGCAGATCGACCTCGACGCGGCCTACGCCGAGCTGATCAAGCCGGAAGCGGCCAAGGTCAACCTGATCCCGGTGATCAACTCCAACTACTCCTACGACCAGGAGTGGTGGTTCGAGGAGCGCGTCGAGAGCCTCGGCAAGCTCGACGGCAAGCTGGTGCGCTCGATCGGCCCGCTGGTCAGCATGATGATCGAGACCTGGGGCGGCAAGCCCGTGTTCGTCGCGCCGAAGGAGGTCTACCAGTCCGCCGAGCGCGGCGTGGTCGACGGCATCAACATGGGCGTGGCCACCTACAGCTCGTGGAAGCTCTGGGGCGTGATGCCGTACATGGTCAACGCCAGCCTGTTCTACGGCAACATCCAGTACATGATGAACAAGGGCAAGTTCGACGGCCTCTCCGCGGAGGACCAGAAGGCGGTCCTCGCCGCCGGGCGGGCGTCCGAGGAGTGGCTGAAGCCGGAGTACGAGCGCTGGGTCGACGAGCGCGTCGGCAACGCCGTGATGAAGGGCGGCGGCGCCGCGGTGACGATCAGCTCCGACGAGCGCAAGCGGCTGATCGACAGCGTCCAGGGCAAGTGGGACCAGGAGGTCGACGCCGCCTGTGGCGCCGAGCTCGCCGGCAAGATCCGCGCACTGTTCGGCCAGCACCTGCTCTGACCCGGCCGCAGCCGCGGCGGCCCGTGAAGCACGGGCCGCCGCGGTCGCACCGCCCAGACCGAGGAAGCCCGCCTTGCTCGAGAGCCTGCTCAAGCTGCGCCGCCGGATGGATTCGCTGGTCGACACGCTGACCGCGATCGGCTCGGTGATCATCCTGGTGCAGACCGGCTGGATCAGCTACGGCGTGGTGATGCGCTACGTCTTCAACGCGCCCGACCGCATGGTCACCGAGGCGACCGCGATGCTGCTGTTCCCGGTCGCCTTCGCCGGACTCGCGTTCGCGCTGAAGGAAGACGCCTACCCGAAGGTCAGCCTGCTGGTCGACGCGCTGCCGCCCGCGCTGCAGCGTGCGGCCGAGGTGCTCAACCTGGTCCTGATGACCGCGATCGGCGGGTTCTTCGCCGTGGCCGCGGTCTCCGCCACGATCCGCTCGTTCCACTCCGGGTCCGCCTCGGAGATCCTGCTCTGGCCGCGCTACCTGTTCTGGGCCCCGGTGGCGCTGATGCTGGTGGTGTTCGTGCTCTACGCACTGCTGCGCCTCGCGCTGGCGCTGCTCGGCGAACACCGGACGCGTGCCGCCTTCGACGCGGCGCACAGCCCGGACATCTGAGCCGCAACGGGGGCACGCCGCGATGGAATGGTACGAAGTCGGGCTCGGGCTACTCGCCCTGCTGGTGCTGCTGATCGCCATCGGGCTGCCGATCCCGTTCGCGCTGGCCGGCGCCGCGCTGCCGTTCCTGTGGCAGATCCAGGACCTCTCCACCTCGCTGGTCAGCAGCGAGCTGAAGCTGTGGGGGGTGTGGGTCGACTACATCCTGCTCGCGGTGCCGCTGTTCGTGTTCCTCGGCGAGCTGATCGGCCGCTCGCGCATCGGCCCCAACCTCTACCTGTTCCTGCACCAGGGGGTGCGGATCCACGGCTCCGCGGCCTACGGCAGCATCGGCGCCTGCGCCGGGTTCGGTGCCGTGTGCGGCTCGTCGATGGTCGGCGCGCTGACCATCGGCGGCGTCGCGCTGCCGGAGATGATCAAGCTCGGCTACGACCGCAGGCTGTCGAGCGGCGTGCTCGCGGCCGGTGGCACGCTGAGCGTGCTGATCCCGCCGAGCCTGATCCTGCTCTTCTACGGCATCGTCACCGACCAGTCGATCGGCGCGCTGTTCATCGCCGGCATCATCCCCGGGCTGCTGCTGGTCTCGCTGTTCGTCGTCGTGGTGCTGGCCTGGAGCCGCCTCTACCCCGGCCACGTGCCGCGCGCGGAACAGGCCGAGCGCATGCCCTGGGCGCTGGTGGCGGCCACCATCGGCCCGGTGGCACTGATCGGCTGCGTGATCACCGTGTCGATCTACACCGGCATCGCCACGCCCACCGAGGCCGCGGCGATCGCCGCACTGCTGACGGTGGTGCTCGCCTTCACGGTCGGCGGGCTGACCCGGCGCGCCTTCGTCGACGCGCTGCGCGCGACCATGCGCACGATGGGCTACCTCGGCCTGCTGCTCTCGGCCGGCGTGCTGTTCGGCTTCGTGCTGACCTACTACCGGGTGCCGCAGCAGTTCACCGAGGTGTTCATGGCGCTGGAGCTGTCGCCCTACCTGGTGCTGGCGATCATCCTGCTGTTCTACATCGCCCTCGGCATGTTCCTCGAGCCGGTGTCGATGACCTTCATCACGCTGCCGACGATCTTCCCGCTGATCGACGCGGCGGGTTTCGACCTGATCTGGTTCGGCGTGCTCTACACGATCACCATGGAGATCGCCGTGCTGACCCCACCGGTCGGTCTCAACCTGTACGTGATCCAGGCCATCGCCAGGGACGACGTGACCATCGGCGACGTGATCGTCGGCTGCGCCCCGTTCATCGCCGCGCTGGTGCTGCTGATCGTGATCCTGGTCCTGTTCCCGGGCGCCGCGATGTGGCTGCCGAACGTGATGGAGTAGCAGGCATGCCGGTACCCCTGGTGCTGGTGCACGGGTTCCTCGGCGGCAGCGCGCAGTGGCAGGACCAGGTCGCGGCGCTCTCCGCGCGGCGCCCGCTGATCACCCCCGACCTGCCCGGTTTCGGTGCCGCCGCCGACGCCACCGCGCTGTCGGACATCGGCGACTGCGCCGACTGGGTGCTGGCGACGCTCGAGCGCGACGGCGTCGAGCGCTTCGACCTGCTCGGCCACTCGATGGGCGGCATGATCGTGCAGGAG
>DATCZX010000089.1:0-6962 GCA_036525695.1 Gammaproteobacteria bacterium
GGATGGCTGGTCACGGTGACCTTGCCGAGCTCGCGCCAGCCGTCCATCACCACCGAGGCGCGCGTCGGCGCGGTCAGCGTCACCATGTCGACGAAGAATGCCGGCACCTGCTGGATCACCACGTCGCGGCGGCGCTCGCCGAGCACCTTGCCGTCGTGGGTGTCGACCACGATCGCGGCGTAGTAGCCGGAGTCGAAGGTGGAGTTCAGCAGCGTGTCGATCTCGGCCAGGTCGTCCTGCTGGATCAGGTAGCTGATGCTCTGCCCGAGCGAGATCGCCGCGTCGGTCGCGTGCGAGTCGAGCTGGCCCTGGATGAAGCGCCGGGAGCTCTCCAGGTTGACCCAGAAGGTGCCGAGGAACATCACCACGATCAGCGCGGCGATCAGGAGCAGGTTCTGCCGGTAGAGCGTCATCGCGGGTTCTCCGAGGGGGTCACGAGGTCGCCTTGCGCCAGTCGGCCGACTGCATGCGCTGCTGCAACTGGGTCCACAGGCTCAGCTTGTCCGCCTTGCCCACCGGGGCGTTGCCGAGGCCGCGCTCCTTGGCCAGCCAGAGGCCGTCGCCGTTGAAGCTGTAGACCGGCTTCAGGTCGCGGCGCAGCCCGGCCCGCTTGATCTCGGGGACCAGGTTGTCGAGCACCAGCGGCTCGGCATCCGGGGTTTCCAGGTAGGCCACCACCATGTGCGCCTGGTTCAGCTTCAGCGCCTTGACGTAGACCATGCGCAGCTTCTCCTCGGGCACGCCGAGGTGGCGCAGGGTGAAGTACTTGGCGATCGAGAAGTCCTCGCAGTCGCCGCCGTTGGTGCCGAGGAACTCGATCGGCGTCGCCCAGTAGTCGTTCTCGCCCCAGTGCACGCTGTCGTCGCGGAAGCGCATGGCGTTGAAGAAGCGGTTGACCGCCTCGAGCTTGCTGGCGTCGTCGGCCAGGTCCTGGCGCGCCAGCAGCGCGGCCCACGCCTCGACCCGCTGGCGTGCCGGGGCATCGTAGACCTGCTCGACCCGGGCCAGGAGCTGCTCGCTGATGACGATCACGTTGGCGGCGCCGGCACACAGCGCCAGCACCCCCAGCAACGCGAGGAGCGGCCGCGTCGGGCGCAGGAACAGGGCGGGGGTGGTGGTCAGAGCACGTCCCCGTCGTCGACCACCAGCGAACCGTGATGCACCTCGTCGCGCAGCTGCTGGCGCTGCAGCAGCTTCTGCTGTGCCGCGTGGGGCAGGTCGGTGAAGGTCACCAGGCCCTTGTTGACCAGCACGTCGATCAGGTCCTCGAGCACGCGGATTAAGGCCAGGTCGGCCTGCTCCATCAGGTCGCGGTGCTGCTGCAGCCCGAGCACCACGTCCATGCACTGCGGCAGGTGCAGGTCGCAGCCGGCCGGCAGCCCGCGCGCGCGCTCGTTGCCGAGCAGGAAGGCCATCACCTCGGCGTCGGTCAGCGAGACCTCCTCCGCCCCCGCACCTTGCGGTGAGTCGTCCAGCCCGCAGATCTTCCCGGCCTCGTCACGGCGTATATATGGCACGGCGGCGGTGCCTCCCATATAGTGAGGGATGTCAGAATTCTACCAAGCATAGACACCCTCCAGCGTTAAATGTCCCAGGCCGAAGCGATCAAGGCGACCGCCGAGGTGTCCCCGGGTGCCGGGTCGACACCCCGCGAGGACCCCCTGCTCGACGCCCTGGTGGTGGTCGCCCGGCTGCTGTCGCGGCCGGTCTCCACCGAGACCCTGCGCGCCGGGCTGCCGCTGGTCGACCACCGGCTGAGCGTCGAGCTGTTCCCGCGCGCCGCGCGGCGTGCCGGGCTCAGCGCCAAGCTGGTGCGCCGCGGTCTCGACCAGCTGCCCGACCTGCTGCTGCCCGCGGTGCTGCTGCTCGACGACGGGCGCACCTGCGTGCTGACCGCGCGCGACGAGGCGGCCGGCAGTTTCACGGTGATCTGGCCGGAGACCGAGACCGGGCAGGCGACCCTCGAGCGGGCCGAGCTGGAGCGTGTCTACCGGGGCTACGCCTTCCTGGTCAAGGCCGCGTACGTACCTGAGGAACGGGCGTCCGCGAGCGGGGGCACCTCGTCACGGCACTGGTTCTGGGGCGTGCTGCGCCGCTCCTGGCGGGTCTACCGCGACGTGCTGGCCGCATCCCTGCTGGTCAACCTGTTCGCGCTGGCAACACCGCTCTACATCATGACCATCTACGACCGCGTGGTCCCGAACCAGGCGCAGGAGACGCTCTGGGTGCTGAGCGTGGCCGTGGCCGGGGTCTACCTGTTCGAGGTGTTGATGCGCGGGTTGCGTGGCTACTTCCTGGACCTCGCCGCGCAGCGCTCGGAGCAGGCGCTGTCGGCGGTGATCTGCGAGCGCATGCTGGGCCTGCGCATGGCCGCGCGACCGGGCTCGGTGGGAGGCATGGCCAACCAGGTGGCCGAGTTCGAACGCCTGCGCGATTTCATCGCCGCGACCAGCATGACCACCCTGATCGACCTCCCGTTCATGCTGGTCTTCCTGCTGCTGATCTACTGGATCGCCGGACCGCTGGTGGTGGTCCCGCTCGTGGCCCTGCCGTTGATGCTGCTCTACGGGCTGGCGATCCAGCCCGCGCTGCGCCGCGCCGTCGGCGAGGTGATGAAGCTCTCGGCGCAGAAGCACGCGACGCTGGTCGAGAGCCTGGCCGGTCAGGAGGCGCTGAAGATCCTCGGCGGTGAATCGGTACAGCAAGGACGCTGGGAACTGCTCACCGGGCAGCTCAGCCGCTGGGGGATGCGCGCCCGCCAGCTGTCGGCCTCGTCGACGCTGGTCGGCAACCTGCTGCGCAATTTCGTCTGGCTCGCCTCGGCCATCGGGGGCGTCTACCTGGTGATCGAGGGCGAACTGACGCAGGGCGGACTGATCGCGGTGCTGATCCTCACCGGTCGCGCGATGGCCCCGTTGACCCAGGTGGCCGGGCTGGCCGCCCGCTACAACCAGGCCGCGGTGTCGCTGCGCACGCTGACCGGGCTGATGGAGCTGCCGCAGGACCGCCCCGAGGGGCGGACCTATGTCCACCACGATCGTCTCGCCGGCCGCATCGAGTTCCAGGAGTGCACCTTCAGCTACCCCGAGCAGGGCCAGCCCGCGGTCGAACGGCTCGACCTGCAGATCGAGCCGGGTGAGCGGATCGGCATCATCGGCGCGATCGGTTCGGGCAAGACCACGATCGG
This sequence comes from Gammaproteobacteria bacterium, assembly GCA_036525695.1. GTDB lineage: Bacteria > Pseudomonadota > Gammaproteobacteria > QNFN01 > QNFN01 > DATCZX01. Next base: position 3,188 of record DATCZX010000089.1, read on the forward strand.
CAAGCTGCTGCTGGGGCTCTACGAGCCGGGCGAGGGCGCGGTCCGGGTCGACGGCTTCGACCTGCGCCAGTTCGACCCGGCGATATTGCGCCGGAACATCGGCTGTGCCAGCCAGGACGTGTTCCTGTTCCGCGGCACCCTGCGCGAGAACCTCGCGATGGGTACGCCCTGGGCCGAGGACGACGCGATCCTGCGCGCGGCCGAGATGGCCGGGGTGGCCGAGTTCGCCGCGCGTCACCCGCACGGCTTCGACATGCAGATCGGCGAGCGTGGCGAACGCCTCTCAGGGGGGCAGCGCCAGGCCGTCTCGGTGGCCCGGGCGCTGCTGCTGGAGCCGCCGATCCTGCTGCTCGACGAGCCGACCAGCTTCATGGACAACGCCTCCGAGGCGCGCCTCAAGGAGGGGCTCAAAGGCTACGTGTCCGGACGCACGGTGATCATCATCACCCACCGAGCCTCGCTGCTCGAACTGGTCGACCGCCTGGTGGTGATGGATCACGGCCGGTTGATCGCCGACGGCAAGCGCGACGAGATCCTCGAGGCGCTCCGCCAGGGGCGCCTGCGTCCACCCAAGCCGGGCCGCAAGTGAGCATGGCGCGCAGCACGCTGCACGAACAGGACTTCGGCTACGCCAACGACCCCGGTGCGTTGCTCGAGCGCGCGACCCCGTCGCGCGCCCGTGCGGTGCTCTGGCTGGGGGTGCTGTTCTTCGCCCTGGCCATTGGCTGGGCCGCGGTGGCCGAACTCGACGAGGTCACCAAGGGCATCGGCAAGGTGATCCCGTCGCGGCAGGTGCAGGTGGTGCAGAACCTCGAGGGCGGGATCGTCTCTGAGCTGATGATCAAGGAAGGGCAGGTGGTGGAGCCTGACGAGGTGCTGTTGCGCATCGACGACACGCGTTTCTCTTCCTCGTACCGGGAACGCCAGGTCAGCTACCTGGCCCTGCAGGCCAAGCTGGCACGGCTCAGGGCGGAGGCCGAGGGCGGCGAGTTTGCCCCGCCCGCGGGACTCGCCGACGAGTCACCCGCAGTGGTCGAGCGCGAGCGCCAGCTGTTCGACAGCCACCGGCGGCACGTCAACTCGCAGGTGGACGTGCTCGAGCAGCAGGCGGTGCAGAAGCGCCAGGAGCTGCTGGAGCTGCGCGCCCGGCTGTCAGGTCTGCGCGAGAACCAGAAGCTGCTCGGCGACGAACTGCAGATGACCCGGCCGCTGGTGGCCAAGGGCGCTGTCTCCGAGGTCGAGGTGCTGCGGCTGGAGCGCAAGGCGGTCGAGGTGCGCACCGAGCTCGAGGCGATCCGGCTGGCCATTCCGCGCATCGAGGCGGCGCTGGACGAGATCGGCAACAAGATCGCGAACGTCGAGATCGCCTTCCGCAACGAGTCCCGCGAACAGCTCAACGAGGTGGCGGCCGAGCTCGCGGGCATGACCGAGTCGGCGGTGGCCCTCGAAGACCGGGTCAACCGCACGCTGGTGCGCGCCCCCGTCCGCGGCACGGTGAAGCGCCTGCTGGTGAATACCGTCGGCGGCGTGGTCCAGCCCGGTTCCGACCTGGTCGAGATCGTGCCGCTCGAGGACAGCCTGCTGGTCGAGGCACAGATACGACCCGCGGACATCGCCTTCCTGCATCCGGGGCAGCAGGCGATGGTCAAGCTGACTGCCTACGATTTCCTGATCTACGGTGGGCTCGACGCGCAGCTCGAGCACATCAGCGCCGACACCATCATCGACGACCGTGGCGACAGCTATTACGTGATCCGCGTGCGCACGCAGAAGAACTACCTCGGCACCGACGCCGAGCCGTTGCCGATCATCCCCGGCATGCTCGCCCAGGTCGACATCCTGACCGGCAAGAAGACCGTGCTGCACTACCTGATGAAACCGGTGCTGCGTGCCCGGGTCGAGGCGCTGCGCGAGCGCTAGACTCCAGGACGAGATGATCTTCCTCTACAGCCACGACGAGGTGGTCCGCTCACGCTGGCACGCGGCGCTGGGATCGCGGCGTGATGTAACCCTCGTTGCCGAGGGACAGCCGCTAGCCGAGGCGCTCGCCTGGTTCCCCGAGGGAACGGTGCTGGCCGACCTGTCCGCCGACGACCTCAGGCTGCCGGGCAGGCTGGAAACCCTGTGCCTTGCCCATCCTGCCAAGCGCCTCGTGGGGGCCTATGCCACGCTGTCGCCGGTGCAGGCCATCGCCCTGTTCCAGGCTGGCGTGCGTGGTTACTGCAACCGCTACATCCGCGCCGAGCTGCTGGTCGAGCTGGTGCGCGTGGTCGAGGCCGGGGAGGTCTGGGTCGGGGAGCAGCTGATGTCCGGCCTGCTGCGCGCGCTGCCCCGGCCTGCCGAGGCCATCGCCGCAGAGCACCCGTTGCTGGTCACCCTGACCGAGCGGGAGCGCGAGGTCATCCCGCACCTCCTCAACGGCCAGAGCAACAAGGCGATCGCGCGGGAGCTGCAGATCACCGAGCGCACGGTGAAGGCGCACGTCAGCAGCATCCTGCACAAGCTCGACGTCACCGACCGCATGCAACTGGCCCTGTTGCTGAACCGCCCGCCCGCAAGCGCCTGACCGCCTCGTCCCGTACCACGGGACAATAGGCGCTGCGGGTTCAGTCTCTTATTAATCATTTAGTGACAGGCCCGTCTGGGCCTGGATGGCTATTGCAAGTCCAGGAGCACGGTCATGGCAACGCTGGTCGGTGAAGTCTCTCAGGTAGTCGGCAAGGTCGTGGCGATCGACGCGGCAGGCAACGAACGGGTCCTGAACGTCGGCGACCAGGTGTTTGCCGGCGAGGTGATCCAGACCGGTGACGGCGCCTACGTCGCCATCGCGCTGGTCGACGGCGGGCGCTTCGACCTCGGCCGCAACGGCGAGGCCACGCTGGACGGCGACGTGGTCAACCTCGAACCCGAGGGTGAAGGGGTGCCGGCCGCCGACGAGGTGGCGCTGTCGGTCGAGGCCCTGCAGGCCGCGATCGAGGCCGGCGTCGACCCGACCCAGCTGCTCCCGGCCACCGCGGCCGGTCCTGCCAGCGGACAAGGCACGGGACCCGAGGGAGGCGGGCACAGCTTCGTTTCGCTGCCTCCCGGCCTGACCGAGGGCCTGCCCCCGGTACCCGACCTGGTCACCGGGGGGTTCGACGTCGCCTTCCCGGAGCAGCCTTCCGAGGACGAGAATCAGGAAGAGTTCCTGTTCGACGAGTTGCCCCTGGCTGAACCCGATGTGAATGCTGCGGTCGAGGGTGGCAGTCAGGTCGTTGGCAACGTGCTCGATAACGACACTCCGGGCGATGCCCCGACCACCGTGGTGTCGATCACGCACAACGGGCAGAGCTACCTGCCGGGCGACGAGATCCCGACGGCGGCGGGCGGCAAGCTGGTGGTCGAGGCCAACGGAAGCTACACCTACACGCCGCCGGCGTGGAGCACGGGGGTCGACGGGCCGAGCGAGAGCTTCGGCTACACGATCGCGGACGCGGACGGCGACCAATCGAGCTCGACGCTGACGATCGACCTGAACGACCTGCCGCAGGCGAACCCGGACAGCCACGCGGCCGACGAGGGCGGCGCGGCGGTCGGCGGTGAGCTGCTGACGAACGACGATCAGGGCAACCCGGCGGCGACGGTGGTGTCGATCACGCACAACGGGCAGACCTACGCCCCGGGCGACACGATCCCGACGGCGGCGGGCGGCACGCTGGTGGTGACCGCGACCGGCGGTTACACCTACACGCCGCCGGCGTGGAGCACGGGGGTCGACGGTCCGAGCGAGAGCTTC
>DATCZX010000090.1:0-6599 GCA_036525695.1 Gammaproteobacteria bacterium
TCGGGCTCGTCGCAGTTCGGCTCGGCCCAGGCCCGTTGTTCGAATTCCTTGCAGTCCATCGTTTTCACCTCGTCGGCTAGTCGGCGCGCTCGCCGAGCATCTCGCGCAGCTTCTTGCGCGCGCGGAACAGCCGGGTCATCACCGCTCCCGCCTTGATCCCCAGCTGGTCGGCGATCTCCTCGGTGCTGTAGCCACCGACCACCTGCAGCACCAGGGGCTCCCGGTACTTGACCGGCAGCTGCTCGAGCGCCCGGCGCAGCACGAACGCCTCGGTGCTGGTGTCGTAGTCCGTGCGGGTCGCCTCGACCCGGTCGAAGTCGGGGTCGTCGACCAGGTCGAAGCGCTTGCGCTCGAAGCTGCGCGCGTGCTCGCGGCGCACGATGGTGAACAGCCAGCTCTTCGCGGCGGCGGCCTCCTGCAGGCTGTCGATCGACTTCCAGGCGCGCAGGAAGGTCTCCTGTGCCAGCTCCTCGGCCTGGTGCTGGTTGCCGCACAGCCAGTAGGCGAAGCGGTAGACGTCCTGCGCGTACTGGCCCACCAGCCGGTCGAACCTGGCACGCGCATTTTCCATTCCGGGCATTGCCTTACCTGAGCGAGCAGACCGGGTCAGCGGCCATCTTATTGCACCGCCGGGAGAGCGGCCATGCGACCGCTCAGGTGCGGCGCAGCACCCCGAGCGGAGGCTGGTCGATCACCCGCCAGGTGCCGGCGAGGCCGGCGAGGCCGACCAGCAGCGCGCCGCCGAGCGGCCCGAGCAGCCAGGGCCAGCCGCTGGCGAGGTAGGGCAGGTCGAGTACCTGCGTGGCCAGCAGCCAGCCGGCGGTGCTGGCGCCGGCGGCGGCGAGCAGCCCGGCGAGCAGGCCGAGGCCGGCGAACTCGACCGCCAGCGCGTGCAGCAGACGACTCCGGCGCGCCCCCAGCGTGCGCAGCAGCGCGGCCTCGTGGCGGCGCGCGTCCAGGGTGGCGTGGATCGCCGCGTAGAGCACCGCGAGCCCGGCCAGCAGGGTGAAGCCGAACACCGCCTCGACCGCCAGCGTGACCCGGTCGATGATCCGCTGCACGTGGCCGAGCAGCGCGCCGACGTCGATCGTGGTGACGCTGGGGAAGGCGCGCACCAGCGTCGCCAGCGCCGCCGGGTCGTCATCCGGCAGCCGCAGGCTGGTGATCCAGGTGGCCGGGAAGTCGTCGATGTGGCCCGGGGGCAGGACCACGAAGAAGTTGACCCGGAACGAGTCCCACTGCACCTCGCGCAGGCTGGTCACCGTCACCTCGACCTCGCGCTCGGCGGCACGGAAGGTCAGCCGGTCGCCCAGTTCCAGCCCCAGGGTTGCGGCCAGGCCGGTCTCGACCGACGCCTCCGCAGCGGGCGCCGGCCCGGTCCACCACGCCCCGGCGCGCACCGCGTTGCCCGGCGGCAGGTCGGCCAGCCAGGAGAGGTTGAACTCGCGCGCCACCAGCCGCCGGGCACGCGGTTCCTGGTAGTCGTCGGGGGCCACCGCACTGCCGTTGCGCGCCACCAGGCGGCCGCGCACCATCGGGTAGAACTCGGGCTCGCGCCCGCTCAGCCGCTGCAGGTGGGCGCGCAGCGGCGCCACCTGGTCCGGCTGCACGTTGACCAGGAACAGGTTCGGCGCGTCGGCCGGCAGGCTGCGCTGCCAGGCGCCGAGCAGGTCGGCGCGGGTCACCGTCAGCAGCAGCAGCACCATCAGCCCGAGGCCGAAGGCCAGCAGCTGGGCCACGCTGGCGCGCGCCCGGCGTGCGAGGTTGAGCAGGCCGAAGCGCCAGGCCAGGCCGCTGCGCAGGCGCAGCGCGTTCAGCGCCAGCAGCAGGCCGCCGGCACAGCCGAGCAGCAGCAGCACGGTCGCCGCGGTGCCGGCCAGCAGCCACCAGGTCAGCAGCGCGTTGCGCGACAGCCACAGCATCAACCCGAGCGTCGCCAGCAGGCCCAGCCCGTAGACCGCCAGCACCGACGGCTGCGGCACGCCGAGGTCGCGGCGCAGCACGCGCAGCGGCGACACCGCGCCGAGCTGCTGCAGCGGCGGCAGCGCGAAACCGAACAGCGTCGCCAGCGCGACCAGCAGGCCGACCAGCGCGGGCGTCGCGCCGGGCGGCGGCAGCGCGCCGGCGAACAGGCCGGCGAGCAGGTCGACGATCAGCGCCTGGGCGGCGAACCCGGCGAGCACGCCGAGCAGCCCGGCGAGCACGCCGAGCGTGCCGAGCTCGACCGCGTGCAGGCCCAGCACGAAACGCCGCGAGGCGCCGAGGCAGCGCAGCACCGCCGCGGCATCCGCCTGGCGCGTGGCGTAGCGGCTTGCGGCCATCGCCACCGCCACCCCGGCCAGCAGCACGCTGGCCAGCGCGGCCAGGTTCAGGAAGTCCTCGGCGCGCGCCAGCGCCGAGCGCAGCTCGGGGCGCGCCTGGTCGATCCCCTCCAGCTCGTAGTCGCTGCCGAGGCGCCCGGCGAGCCAGCCGCGCAGCCCCTGCAGCGCGCGTTCCGGGCCGGCCAGCAGCAGGTGGTGGTGGACGCGGCTGGCCGGGTGCACCAGCTGGGTCGCCGCCAGGTCGGACCAGCGCAGCAGCACGCGCGGGCCGATGCTGAACAGGTTGGCACCGCGGTCCGGTTCGAAGGTCAGCACCCGGCTGACGGTCAGCTCGCTGGCGCCGATGCCGAGGCGCGCGCCGACCTGCAGGTCGAGCAGCTGCAGCAGGCGCACGTCGACCCAGACGCTGCCGGGCTCCGGCAGGCCGTCGGCGGGCTCGTCGGGGAGACCGGGCGCCGCCGCGGTGCGCAGCTGCCCGCGCAGCGGGTAGCCGTCGTCGACGGCCTTCAGCTGCACCAGCTGGGTGCGCTCGCCGGCCAGCGCCACGGTGCGCAGGCTCAGGGTGCGGGCGCTGGCGACCCCGCGCCGCGCCGCCTCCTCGCGCCACGCGGCCGGCGCCTCGCGGCTCGATTCGACCACCAGGTCGGCAGCCAGGATCTCGGCGGCCTGGCCGAGCAGGGCCCGCTGCACCCGGTCGGTGAAGAAACCGACCGTGCTCACCGCGCCGGCGGCGACCAGCAGTGCCAGTGCCAGCACCTGCAGCTCGCCGGCGCGCAGGTCGCGCCAGAAGCCGCGCAGCGCGCAGCGCAGCAGCCGCCTCATGCGCCGTCGGCCAGGCGGCCGTCGGCCAGCGCGACGACCCGGGCGCAGCGCTCCGCCAGCGCGCTGTCGTGGGTCACCAGCACCAGCGTGGTGGCGAACTCGCGGTTCAGCGAGAACAGCAGGTCACCGACCGCCAGGCCGGTGCGGCGGTCGAGGTTGCCGGTCGGCTCGTCGGCGAACAGGATCCGCGGGCGGGTGGCGAAGGCGCGCGCCAGCGCGACGCGCTGCTGCTCGCCGCCGGAGAGCTGGTGCGGGTAGTGCGCGGTGCGCCCGCCGAGGCCGACCCGCCCGAGCACCTCGCGCGCGCTCGCGGCGGCGTCGCCGGCGCCGGCCAGCTCGAGCGGCAGCATCACGTTCTCCAGCGCGGTCAGGTTCGGCAGCAGCTGGAACGACTGGAAGACGAAGCCGACCAGGCCGGCGCGCAGCGCCGCGCGGCCGTCCTCGTCGAGTGCGCCGAGCTCCTGGCCGGCGAGCCGGATGCGGCCGCTGCTCGGGGTGTCGAGCCCGGCCAGCAGCCCGAGCAGCGTCGACTTGCCGGCACCGGACGGGCCGACCACGGCGACGCTCTCGCCCGGGGCCACCGCGAGGTCGATGCCGTCGAGCAGCACCAGTTCGCCTTCCGGCGCGCGCACCCGTTTGCTAACTTGGTGCGCCTCGATCGCCGCGTTGCCGTTACCGCTCATGTTGCTCCGTTTCCTGGTCCTGTGTGCGCTGTCGCTGCCCGGCGCCGCCCCCGCGGCGGCCGACCCGGCGCCAGCGCGGCTGCTGGTGCTGGGCGACAGCCTCAGCGCCGGCTACGGCATCCCGGTCGAGCAGGGCTGGGTCGCGCTGCTGGCAGGCCGGCTGCAGCAGGCCGGGCATCCCTACCGCGTGGTCAACGCCAGCATCAGCGGCGACACCACCGCCGGCGGCCTGCGCCGCCTGCCGCCGCTGCTCGCCGAGCACCGCCCCGAGCTGGTGCTGATCGAGCTCGGCGCCAACGACGGCCTGCAGGGGCTGCCGCTCGAGACGGTGCGCGACAACCTGCTGCGGCTGGTCGAGCTGGCCCAGGCGTCGGCGCGCGCGGTGCTGCTGATCGGCGTGCGCATGCCGCCCAACTACGGCCCGCGCTACGCCGCCGGCTTCGCCGAGCTGTTCCGCGCGGTCGCGCAGCGTCGCGGGGTGCCGCTGGTGCCCGCGCTGCTCGCCGGGGTCGGCGAGCGCTTCGAGCTGTTGCAGCAGGACGGCCTGCACCCGCTGGCCGAGGCCCAGCCCCTGTTGCTGGACAACGTCTGGCCGGAGCTGGTTCCGCTGCTGAACCCGGCCACCGACTAGCCGGCGCGGCGCTGCAGCCGGTCGGCCTGGGAGAAGCGCGCCTTCAGGAACGCCATCTGGTCGGCCAGGATGCGCCGGTTCGACAGCACCAGGTACTCGGCGTAGTTGGGCACGAACGGCACCGCCAGCAGCGGCATGCCCGCCTGCTCCGGGGTGCGTCCACCCTTGCGCGTGTTGCAGGCACGGCAGGCGGAGAGGACGTTCGACCAGCAGTCGCGTCCACCCTGGGAGATCGGGGTGACATGGTCGCGGGTCAGCATCCCCTCCGGGAACTCGCCGCCGCAGTACAGGCACAGGTGACCGTCGCGCAGGAACAGCGAGCGGTTGCACAGCGGCGGCACCTTGAGCTGGCGCCCCTCGCGGCGCATGCGGCCGCGGGTGGCGACGATCGAGTTGATCTCGAGCACGCTGCGCTGGCCGGTGACGCGGTTGATGCCGCCGTGCAGGCGGATCGTCTCCTCGCCGGCGGTCCAGGCGATCTTGTCCAGCGAGTAGAGCAGCGCGGCCTGCTGCCAGCTCAGCCAGGCGGCCGGCTGGCCGGTCGCGTCGATGCGCAGGACCTTGACGCTGGGAAGCGGGTTCGGGACCCTCACGGCCGGGACTCCACCGACGGAACTGGGGCTCATCTTACGGCAACCGCGCGCCGGGACAAGCGCTCGCGGGGCGTCCCGTCAGCGGCTGCCGAACACCTTCTGCAGCAGGTCCGTGGTCCGCGCGACCGGGTTCTCGCGGATGCTCTGCTCCTCGCGCGCGAGCAGCAGGAACAGCCCGTCGATCGCCTCCGCGGTGACGTAGTGGTCGAGGTCGAGGCTCTGCGGGTCGAAGAACTGCGTGGCCATCCCGCCCTTGGACAGCATCGCCTTGTAGGCCTGGGTCACGCCGACGCTGGCGGTCGCCTCGCGCACGATCGGCAGGAAGCGCTCGCCGAGCCGCGCCTCGTTGTGCTCGCGGAAGTAGCGCGTGGCGGCGTCGTCGGGTCCGTTCAGGATGCCCATCGCGTCGTCCAGGCTCATCCCGCGCACGCTGTCGAGCAGCAGTTCGAGGGCCTCGGGCGCGGCCTGCTCGGCGGCGCGGTTGAGGCTGGTCTCGAAGCTGTCGACGTAGCTGCCCATGCCGAACGAGCGCATGCCCTTGCCGATCGATTGCAGGGTGTCGGGCAGCGGGATGCGCACGTCGGGATTCTTCAGGAAGCCGTCCTCGCGACCCAGGCTGCCGACCACGATCTCGCTGCCCTTGACCAGCGCCTCCTTGAGCCCGGCGATCACCTCGCTCTCGGACAGCGCGCCGGCGGCCGGCGTGCTGCTGCTGGAGCCACCGAGCCCCTTGAGCACGCTGCCGCCGAGGTCGCGCCAGTCGGCGGCGTGGCTGGCCATGGCTAGCGTGGCGCAGAAGAGAGCGATCGATCCAGCGCGTAGTCCGTGGCGCATCGGGGATTCCTCCTAGAGTTCGTCGTCGACCTCGTCGACGTCGGCCTGGCCGGAGACCCGGCGGCGGATGTGCGACCAGGACATGCCGATCGCCAGCACGCAGGCGAACACGAACAGCACCACCCAGGTCACCGCCGTGACGCTGTCCAGCGGCAGGATGCCGACGTCGACGATCAGCCAGACCAGCAGGCCGAAGAAGGCCACCGCGAGCAGGATGCCGAAGATGCCGAGCGAGCGGCTGGTGGCGCGCACGAACATGGTGTAGCCGATCAGCAGCACCACGCCGGCGAAGCCCTTGAGCACGCTGAACTCCGGCAACGGCTGCAGCGCCCAGTGCAGGTACGACCAGCCGCTCGGGTTGTAGGTGGCGAACACCAGCAGCAGCGCGGCGACGAAGCGCAGCAGCACGCTGCCTGCGGTGAACTCGTGACGGCGGTTGGCCATGCCGGGCGCTCTGGTTGGACCGGGGTGCGAGTATAGCCAGAGGGCCGCGCCCCCGCGGCTCTAAGTATCGGTTATGACCCCCTAATGCTTGTGTTATAGGGGTGCTGGCGCGTAGAATCGCCCCCCATCCCGGGGTCGTTCCCGTCCCGTCACCCGGCGCCCGCGCGGCGCCCCAGCAAGAGGACGTTCAGATGAAGGTATCGGTACTTGGCGCCGCCGGCGGCATCGGCCAGCCCCTGTCACTGCTGTTGAAGAACCAGCTGCCCGCGGG
>DATCZX010000091.1:0-8063 GCA_036525695.1 Gammaproteobacteria bacterium
AGGCCGAGCGGCCGGAGCACGCGCATCGCCTGCTGGTCGCCCTCGGCGACGGTAAGCGGGAAGGTTCCCTTCGGCACCATGTTGTCGAGGAAGAAGTAGCGGAAGCGCGGGCGGTCGTAGCTCAGCCACTTGAACAGCAGCCGCGGCATGCCGACGTAGGCCTCGACGCTGTGGCCGAGGAAGTCCTCGACCGCCTTGTAGCGACCACGCTCGAGCCCGCGCCGCCAGCCGCGTTCGACGGTCTCCTCCGGCGCGGTGATGACGAAGTACATGTACATCGTGTCGACGTACTTCGCGTAGGTGCTGTGCAGCACGCGCCCGACCTGCTCGCTGGCGAAGCTGTCGAAGCGGAAGCGGTCGACCAGCAGGTGCGGCACGGTGCGGTCGCGCTCGGCGCGGCGGCGGATGTAGCGGTCGAGCTTGCCGTCGATGACCATCACCTCGCGGCTGGTCAGCGGGCCGGCGTACTTGTAGGCCGGGCCGAGGCTGTCGTAGTCGAGCAGCACGCGCCGCCAGACGTCCGGGCTGATGGTCGCGTAACCGTCCGGCTCGATGCCCTGTTCGCGCATCAGCCGCTTCAGCATCGGGCGCAGCGAGCTCTTGCCGGCCGCCGAGGCGCCCTTCAGGCTGATCAGCACCGGGGCCTCGCGGTTGCGGATCCGGGTGTAGCCCTCGCGCGCGATCGCGGCATCGACCAGCGGGTCGAGCGCCTGGCCGATCAGCTGGCTGCCGTAGCCGTTGGCAACGTGGTTGCACACCAGTCTCTGCAGCAACTCCTGGTCGGGTCCGACCCGGCCACGTGTCGCCGCCATCCGCCCGAGCACCCGGTGCAGGCTGCGGTAGACCGCCCGTTCCAGCGGGTCCCGCGCCGCGACCGCGCTGGTGCGGTAGGCGGCGATGACGCGGTACTCATCGTCCGGCTGGGGTTCCGCCGCCGCCGCGGTCGGCTGCGAGTTGCGCAGCAGGTTGAATGGGAAACGGTGTCGCGGTGGCGGCGTCCCGGTCGCGGGCCGGAACAGGGATTCCCCGAGAACCCGCCTGATGCGGGTGGCGGCGCGCGCGCAGCTGCGCGTGCAGGTGCGCCAGCTCGGTCAGGTGCGGCAGCACGTCCCGCTGCCAGATCGCGGCGACGATCTCGCGGAAGTTGCGGCCGAACTCCTCTTCCTCGGCCCCCTCGGCGACGACGATCTCCGCCGTCACGCGGACGATCAGCTCGTGCAGGGCCAGGCGTTCCGGGCGAAAAGCGACCAGCTCCTCGTGCTTCAGCCCGGTCAGCTGGGCCAGCTCGGACACCTCCTCGAGGGTGCTGGAAACCGACTCCTGGCGCAGGATCGTCTCGAGCGGACGGTACTCGGACGGGATCCCGGGTTGGATCCCGGGATTCCAGGCCGAGCAAGCGTCGTCACCGGTCGCGCTGGGCGGCATCTCGTCACCGGTCGGGCAGGAGGCTGGCCAGCAACATACCCGATCCGCCAGCGGACGGGGAGGATGGGGCGGTGCGTGGACGGGTGGAACGGTACGCGGCTGGCGCCACCGCCGCGGCAGGTCAGACGGCGGCCTCGGCCGCGCGCGGGAACAGCATCTCGGTGTCGTAGATCTCGCTGGCGATGTCGCACAGGCGGCGCACGTTCGGCCGCTCCAGGCTCTTGTGCGTGGTCACCAGGCTGAACACCCGGCACATCGGCTCGTCGTTGATCTGCAGCATCACCAGGTGGTCCTGGTTCTTCTGCTGCGACATCACCAGCCGCGACACCAGCCCGAGCGCCGAACGCCTGACGGTCATCTGCTTGACCAGCTCGATGTTCTGCAGCTCCATGATGATGTTGAGGTCGGAGTCGTGCTTCTCGTACAGGTCGAGGCGCTCGCGCAGCATCTGCCGGGTGCCCGAGTTGGGGCTGTTGGTGACCAGCGGGACCGCGCACAGCTCGTCGATGCTGATCTTGCCGCGCGACGCCAGCGGGTGGTCCGGCTGGCAGATCACCACCACCTCGTCGCGCAGCAGCGGGATCACGTGGAAGCGCTCCTCGTCGACCGCCTGCTCGACGATCACCGCGTCGAGGAAGCCGTACGAGAGCCGCTCCAGCAGCTGCTCCGGCGACTGCAGCTCGGTGCGGATGCGCACGTCGGGGCAGGTCTGGCTGAAGTGGATCAGCAGGTCCGGCAGCATGAACGAGGTTGCGCTGCGGTTGGCGCCGAGGTAGAGGTGGACGTCGTCCCCCTCGGAGATGTCCTTCACCGCGCGCTCGGCCTCGGCGACCATCTGCTCGAGCCGCTGGGCGTAGTCGAAGAAGGTCTTGCCGGCCGCGGTCAGCCGCAGCCCGGCCGGGGTGCGCTCGAACAGCTCGACGTTGAAGTACTCCTCGAGCCGCTTGATCCGTGCCGACACCGCCGGCTGGGAGATGTAGGTCTTGCGCGCGGCGACCGAGAAGCTCAGGTGCCGGGCCGCGTGCAGGAAGCTGCGTATACTGGTGTTCAGTATCATGATTTCAGGTTGTCTCGGGGCGCGGCTCTGGCCGTCCCGGCGCCGGTATCACACTATTCTATGCCGCCACTACATTCGATTATACATAGCCCGTCCCGTTTTGCCGCATGAAATCGCTGCAGCCGACCCCGTTCCCGAACACCCTCTGGCTGCAGGTGAGCCTCGGGCGGCAGCGCCTCTGGCTGCGGGAGTCGGCCGAGACGCTGGCGGAGTACCCGGTCTCGACCGCGGCCAATGGCGCCGGCGAGCGCAACGGCAGCGGCTGCACCCCGCGTGGCTGGCACCAGGTGCGGGCGCGGATCGGCGCCGGCTGCCCGTTGGGGACGGTATTCGTCGGCCGCCGGCCGACCGGGGAGATCTACTCGGCGGCGTTACGCGCAGCGGCACCCGCGCGGGACTGGATCCTGACCCGGATCCTCTGGCTCGGCGGTCTCGAGCACGGGCGCAACCGGCTCGGGGATGTGGACACGCTGCGCCGCTACATCTACATCCACGGCACGCCGGACGAGGTCGAGCTGGGCGTGCCCGGCTCGCACGGCTGCATCCGCATGCGCAACTCCGACCTGGTCGAGCTGTTCGAGCGCGTCCGCGCCGGCACGCGGGTGCTGATCGAGGAGTAGGCAGCCCGGCGGGGAGGGCGTTCCGGCCAGCTGCCTCAGCGGCCCTGCTGGGCGAGGGCGTCGAGGTACTTCTCGGCGTCGAGCGCGGCCATGCAGCCGGTCCCGGCCGAGGTGATCGCCTGGCGGTAGACGTGGTCGGCGACGTCGCCGGCGGCGAACACGCCGGGAATGGTGGTCGCGGTGGCGTTACCCTCGCGCCCGGCATTGACCCGCAGGTAGCCGCCGTCCATCTCCAGCTGGCCGGCGAAGATGCCGGTGTTCGGCGTGTGGCCGATGGCGATGAACAGGCCGTGGACGGCGATCTCGCTGGTGGCCTCGCCGGCGGCATCCCTGACGCGCACGCCGGTGACCCCGCTGGCGTCGCCGAGCACCTCGTCGACCACGCTGTCGAGCTGCAGCGCGATGTTGCCGGCCTCGACCTTGTCCATCAGCTGGCCGATCAGGATCTTCTCGGCGCGGAAGCTGTCGCGCCGGTGGATCAGCGTCACGTGCTCGGCGATGTTGGCCAGGTACAGCGCCTCCTCGACCGCGGTGTTGCCGCCGCCGACCACGGCGACGCGCTTGTTGCGGTAGAAGAAGCCGTCGCAGGTGGCACAGGCGGAGACGCCGCGGCCGCGGTAGGCCTCCTCGGAGGGGAGGCCCAGGTAGCGGGCCGAGGCGCCGGTGGCGATGATCAGCGCGTCGCAGCTGTAGCGGCCGCTGTCGCCCTCGAGCAGGAACGGCCGCTGCTGCAGCCGGGCGGTATGGATGTGGTCGAAGACGATCTCGGTGGCGAAGCGCTCGGCGTGCTCGCGCATCTCCTCCATCATCTGCGGGCCCTGCAGCCCCGCCTTGCCGCCGGGCCAGTTGTCGACGTCGGTGGTGGTGGTCAGCTGGCCGCCCTGCTCGAGGCCGGTGAGCAGCACCGGGGCGAGGTTGGCGCGGGCGGCGTAGATCGCCGCGGTGTAGCCTGCGGGGCCGGAGCCGAGGATCAGCAACCGGCAATGCTTGGCGTCGCTCATGTGTATAATCTGCCCTGATTTTTCCGGTCTTGGGCAGGCCTGTACGGGGCCTTGCCGGCCGGTATTTCGCGAAGCGGCAGATACTACGCAATCGGCTATGCACGGTAAAGCGAGCTCCCGGCGTGGCGCTGCGCGCGGGCTCTCCGGGGGTTGGGCGGGGGTCTCTCCGGGCCTGCGCCCCGGTGCCCCCTGAAGCGTCTGAGATCACGCCCCGCGCGCGGCGACGAGCGGCGGCCAACTGCGGTTTCCAGGGTTGAACCAAGCCAGTCAAAAGAAGGTCCAGGAGAGCCGCTTCGCGAGCCACGTCGGGCGCGCCTTCCGCGAGGGCACGCTGCTGCTGCTCGGGGCGCTGTCGCTCTACCTGCTGCTGGCGCTGCTGTCGTACCACCCGGGTGACCCCGGCTGGTCCTACAGCGGCCCGACCGGCGAGGTGCGCAACGCCGGCGGCGTCGCCGGCGCCTGGTTCGCCGATGTCGCCCTCTACCTGTTCGGCTACATGGCCTTCCTGTTCCCGGTGCTGATCGCCTGGGGCGGCTGGCTGGCGACCCGGCGCACGCTGCCCGACGGCGGCCTCGACTGGCCGCACCTGGCACTGCGGCTGGCCGGATTCGTGGTCACCGTGGCCGCCGGCAGCAGCCTGGCGCGGCTGCACTTCGAGAACCCGACGCTGAGCATGCCGCTGAACGCGGGCGGGGTGCTCGGCGACGTGGTCGGCGGGGCGCTGGTCGGTTCGTTCAGTTTCTTCGGCGCGACGCTGTTCCTGCTGGCGCTGTTCCTGACCGGCGTGACGCTGGCCACCGGGCTCTCCTGGGTGGCGCTGATGGAGCGCACCGGCAGCGCGACCTTCTGGCTGTTCGGCTTCCTGCGCGCCCGCCTGGGCGCCACGCACGAGTGGCTGCTCGGGCTGCGCGCGCGGCAGAGCCGGGCCAAGGTCAGCCGGGTGGAGACGCGCAAGCGCGAGAAGCGCGTGCCGCCGCGGATCGAGCCGGTGGTCAAGAAGATCGAGGTCAGCGAGCGGGTCGAGCGCGAGAAGCAGGTGCCGCTGTTCAGCGCCGACGGCGAGAGCGGCAGCCTGCCGCCGCTGGCGCTGCTGAACGGGCCGCCGCCCGCGAAGGGGGGGTACACCGCCGAGACCCTCGAGGCGATGTCGCGGCTGGTGGAGCTGAAGCTGCGCGACTTCGGCATCGAGGTCGAGGTCGACGCGGTCCACCCCGGCCCGGTGGTCACCCGCTTCGAGCTGCGCCTGGCCCCGGGGACCAAGGTCAGCCGGGTCAGCAACCTGGCCAAGGACCTGGCCCGGGCGCTGTCGGTGATCAGCGTGCGCGTGGTCGAGGTGATCCCGGGCAAACCGGTGATCGGGCTGGAGATCCCCAACGAGCGGCGCGAGACCGTGGTGCTCGGCGAGATCGTCAACTCGAAGACCTTCGACCGCGCCGGCGGGCCGCTGACGCTGGCGCTCGGCAAGGACATCGGCGGTCACCCTTACGTGGCCGAGCTGTCGAAGATGCCGCACCTGCTGGTCGCCGGCACCACCGGCTCGGGCAAGTCGGTGGCGCTGAACGCGCTGATCCTCAGCCTGCTGTACAAGCAGGGGCCGGAGCACGTCCGGCTGATCATGATCGACCCGAAGATGCTCGAGCTGTCGGTCTACGACGGCATCCCGCACCTGCTGACCCCGGTGGTCACCGACATGAAGGAGGCGGCCAACGCGCTGCGCTGGTGCATCGCCGAGATGGAGCGGCGCTACCGGCTGATGGCCACGCTCGGCGTGCGCAACATCGCCGGCTTCAACCGCAAGGTGCGCGAGGCCCGGGACAAGGGGGCGCCGATCCCGGACCCGTTCTTCGACGCCGCCGAGAACCCGGGCGAGAGCGCCCCGGACCTCGAGCCGATCCCCTACGTCGTCGTCGTGGTCGACGAGTTCGCCGACATGATGATGGTGGTCGGCAAGAAGGTCGAGGAGCTGATCGCGCGGCTGGCGCAGAAGGCGCGCGCGGCCGGCATCCACCTGATCCTCGCCACCCAGCGGCCGTCGGTCGACGTGATCACCGGGCTGATCAAGGCCAACATCCCGGCGCGCATCGCGTTCCAGGTCTCGGCGCGGGTCGATTCGCGCACCATCCTCGACCAGCAGGGCGCCGAGCACCTGCTCGGCCAGGGCGACATGCTCTACCTGCCGCCCGGGGTCGGCCTGCCGGAACGGGTCCACGGCGCCTTCGTCGCCGACGAGGAGGTGCACAAGGTGGTGCGCCACCTGCGCAGCCAGGGCCAACCGCAGTACATCGACGGCATCCTCGAGGGCAGCGTCGAGCTGCCCGGCGAGGGCAACGGCGCTGGCGCTGCCGGCGACGACCCGGAGAGCGACCCGCTCTACGACGAGGCGGTGCGCATCGTCACCGAGTCGCGGCGCGCGTCGGTCTCGGGCATCCAGCGCCGGCTCAAGGTCGGCTACAACCGCGCGGCGCGGATGGTCGAGGCGATGGAGCACGCCGGCGTGGTCGGCCCGCTCGAGGCCAACGGCCAGCGCGACGTGCTGGTCCCACCTCCCCCGAAAGGCTGACCGATGCGCTTCCCCTGGCTGTTCCTGTGCCTGTTCGCGTGGCTCCCCGCGGCGCTCGCCGCGGCCACTGCCGAGGAGCAGCTGCGCCGCTTCCTGGCCGACACCGAGACGCTGCGCGCCGAGTTCGTCCAGACCCGCCAGCAGGGGGCCGGGGTCGAGCGCGCCGGCGGCCGCCTGCTGCTGGCGCGCCCGGGCCGCTTCCGCTGGGACTACCGCGAACCGTACACGCAGCTGATCCTGGCCGACGGCCAGCGGCTGTGGATCTACGACCCGGACCTGGCCCAGGTCACGGTGAAACCGCAGGACCAG
Organism: Gammaproteobacteria bacterium; assembly: GCA_036525695.1. Classification (GTDB taxonomy): domain Bacteria; phylum Pseudomonadota; class Gammaproteobacteria; order QNFN01; family QNFN01; genus DATCZX01. The sequence goes on from DATCZX010000091.1 coordinate 6,973, forward strand.
GCGCTCGGCAACTCCCCGGCGCGGCTGCTGAGCGGCGAGATCGACCTCGACCGGCACTTCGCCGTGCTCGACCTGGGTCGCCGCGAGGGGCTCGACTGGGTCGAGCTGCGGGCCAGCCAGGGCGACGACGAGTTCACCCAGGTGAGCCTCGCGTTCGCTGCCGGAACCCTGCGCCTGATGCGCATGGTCGACAACCTTGGGAATATTACCGATATAGAATTCAGTGAATTAGAGATTAATATTCCCGTGGATTCGAATCTCTTCAGCTTCACGCCACCGGCGGGGGTCGACGTCCTTGGCGAGTGACGAGTCGCAGGACGACCTGTTCGGCGAGCCGCCCGGCACGCCGCCGGTCGCCGAGCCTGCCGGCCGGCCGCTGGCCGACCGCATGCGCCCGGCCACCCTGGACGAATTCACCGGCCAGGAACACCTGGTCGGCGCGGGCAAGCCGCTGCGCCTGGCCATCGCCTCGGGTCGCCCGCACTCGATGGTGCTGTGGGGCCCCCCGGGCTCGGGCAAGACCACGCTGGCCAAGCTGATCGCCGCCACCTGCGCGGCGCGTTTCCTGCAGATCTCGGCCGTCCTCAGCGGGGTCAAGGAGATCCGCGCCGCGGTCGACACGGCGCGCGCGACGCGCCGGGCCCACGGCCAGGCGACGATCCTGTTCGTCGACGAGGTGCACCGCTTCAACAAGTCGCAGCAGGACGCCTTCCTGCCCTACGTCGAGGACGGCACGCTGCTGTTCGTCGGCGCGACCACCGAGAACCCGTCGTTCGAGCTGAACAACGCGCTGCTCTCCCGCGCCCGCACCTACGTGCTCAAGCCGCTCGAGGCCACGGCGGTCCGCCGCGTGATCGACCGCGCGCTGGACGACGGCGAGCGCGGGCTGGGAACGCTGCAGCTGCAGATGGCGCCCGAGCTGCGCGAGCGGCTGGCCGCGTTCGCCGACGGCGACGCGCGGCGCGCGCTGAACCTGCTCGAGATCATGGCCGACCTGGCCGAGGCCGGCGGCAGCATCGACGGCACGCTGTTCGACGAGGTGACCAGCGGCGGCAGCCTGCGCCGCTTCGACAAGGGGGGCGACGCCTTCT
>DATCZX010000092.1:0-3958 GCA_036525695.1 Gammaproteobacteria bacterium
ACCCGCGGCGGCACCTTGAGCTTCTCGTTGAGCTGGTTGACCAGGCGCTCGCAGCGGTCCACGTACTCCTCGGTCACGGCGTCGTGGTTGCCCGCGAGCACGCGGATCCAGATGCGCCGGCAGAACAGGAACTGGGTGTAGGTCTTGAAGGTGATCTTCTCCTTGCGGAACAGCTCCAGCGCCAGCGACCAGCTGTCGACCTCGACCGGTTCGAAGTAGAGCCCGCCGATCTTGCGCGTCGAGTGGCCGTTGCGCTGGGCGCCCTCGTAGATCAGCGCGTCGACCTGCAGGTAGAGCAGCGCGTAGCGCTCGAGCAGGTCGTCACCGCCGAACTGGCTGAGCAGGTCGATCTCCTCCTGGGCGGCCGAGGCGCCCCGGCGCCGGAAGAGGCTGTAGAGCACCCACACCAGCAGCGCGACGCCGCCCACCACGAGGAACAGCGCCCCGTACTGTAGCCAGACCTGCTCGATCATCTTTCTGTCCCCGGCCGTCCGCCAGCGGACGGCCTCTGTTGTCGATGTTCTAATACCTATATAGCCAGCCCCTGGATTACGCAAGCGCACAATTTTTGAAATCCGTGTAGGCAAAGTGCGCCGGCGGCCGTAGGCGCTGGACCACAGGCTGCACGCGACCGGATGCGTTGCAGCGGGATCAACAGGCTACCTGGGTAGGTTCACCCGGGACCTGAACAGGCCGCGGGTGGCGAAGGGACGCCACCCGTGGCCCCGGGCAGCGTCGCCGCGGCTTCAGGCCTCGTCCGGCAGCACCGCGGTGGCCTCGATCTCGAGCTTGGCACCGTGCTCGATCAGCCCCGCGATCTGCACCGCCGACATCACCGGCCAGTGCTTGCCGATCACCTCGCGGTAGGCCTGCCCGAGCTCGCGCCAGCAGCCGAGGTACTCCTCCTTGTCGAGGATGTACCAGGTCATGCGCACGATGTGCTCGGGGCGGCCGCCGGCCTCGGCGAGGATGGCGACGATGTTCTGCAGCGCCTGGCGCGCCTGGGCGACGAAGTCGTCGCTCTCGAACTGCTCCTGCCCGTTCCAGCCGACCTGGCCGGCGATGAACGCCATCCGCCCGCTGGCGACGATGCCGTTCGAGTAGCCTCGTGGCCGGACCCAGTCCGGCGGTTGCAGTACCTGCATCAGATCCTCCTGCGCTGTCGCGCCTGGTTGGTGAACTTGGGGGTGGCCCGGTCGCCGGGCCCTGCCGGCCAGCCGTCGCGCCGAACGCGGCTCAGCCCGGGCCCGCGCGCTGCTGCCCGGCCTGGCGCAGCTTGAAGCGCTGCACCTTGCCGGTCTCGGTGCGCGGCAGCGTGGTCACGAACTCGACCGCGCGCGGGTACTTGTACGGTGCGATGGTCGCCTTGACGTGGTCCTGCAGCGCCTTGAGCAGCGCCGCGTCGCCGGGCCCGGCGCCCTCGCGCAGCACCACGAAGGCCTTGACCACGGTGCCGCGCTGCGGGTCCGGCGCGCCGACCACGGCGCACTCGGCGACCGCGTCGTGGGCCAGCAGCGCCGCCTCGACCTCGGGGCCGGCGATGTTGTAGCCGGCGGCGACGATCATGTCGTCGGCGCGCGCCTGGAACCAGAAGTAACCGTCGGCGTCCTGCAGGTAGGCGTCGCCGGTGCGGTTCCAGCCGTCGACCACGTAGTCGGCCTGGCGCGGGTCGTCGAGGTAGCGGCAGCCGGTCGGGCCGCGCACCTCGAGCAGGCCGACCTCGCCGGCCGGCAGCGGCGTGCCGTCGGCGTCGACCACGCGGGCCTGGTAGCCCGGCACCGCGACACCGGTGGAACCGGGGCGGATCGCGTCGCCGGCGGCGGCGATGAAGATGTGCAGCAGCTCGGTCGAGCCGATGCCGTCGATGATGCGCAGCCCGGTGCGCTCGAACCAGGCGTCCGAGGTCGGCTGCGGCAGCGTCTCGCCGGCCGACACGCACAGGCGCAGGCTGGCGACGTCGTCCGCGCTGACCATGTCGGCCAGCGCGCGGTAGGCGATCGGCGAGGTGAACAGCACCGTCGGCCGGAAGCGCTGCAGCGCCGCCAGCAGGTCCGGCGGCGCCACCTGCTCGACCAGCGCGGTCGCCGCGCGGGCGCGCATCGGGAACAGCGTCAGGCCGCCGAGGCCGAAGGTGAAGGCCAGCGGCGGGCTGCCGATGAACAGGTCGTCGCGGGTCGGCCGCAGCACCTCGCGCGAGAAGGTGTCGCAGACCGCGAGCACGTCGCGGTGGAAGTGCACCGTGCCCTTCGGCTGGCCGGTGGTGCCCGAGGTGAAGGCGATCATGCACGGGTCGTCGGCGGCGGTGTAGGCGGCCTGGAAGCCGGCCGGGTGGTGGTTCATCAACCCCTCGAGCTCGCCGCCGTTGAAGCTGACCACGCGCTCCAGCTCCGGGACCGCGGGCCGCGCCAGTTCCAGCTCGTCGAGCAGCCGGGCGTCGCACAGCGCCAGGCGCACGCGCGCCTTGGCGATGATCTTGCGCAGCTCCGGGGCGCGCAGCAGCGGCATCGTCGCGACGGCGATGCCGCCGGCCTTCACCACGCCGAACCAGCAGGCGACCATCCACGGGTTGTTCGGTCCGCGCAGCAGCACCCGCTCGCCCGCGACCATGCCGAGGTCGCGGGTCAGCACGTGGGCCACGCGGTCGGCGTGGGCCTGCAGCTCGGCGTAGCTCCAGGTCAGGGCCGGGCTGGTGACCACGGTGCGCGCGCCGTCGCCCTCGGCGACCGCGCGGTCGAGCAGTTCTACGGCGCAGTTCAGCCGCGGCGGGTAGCCGAGTTCGTCGAGGCCGCTGAACTGCGGCCACTGCTCCGCTGGCGGCAGGTGGTCGCGGGCGAAGGTGTCGACGTGTGCGGTGTATCCGGTCATGGGCTCCTCCCCTGCGCGATGCTCTGCCCGGCGCGGCGCCTCAGCCGGCTTCCGGGTGCGGCGTGCCGACGCGCTGCTGCACCGCGCGCTTGGTCTCGGCGAGCAGTTCCAGCAGCCGCTCGACGTCGGCCGCGCCGACCTCCGCGAGCAGCTCGGCGACCCACGCCTCGTGGGCCGCGGCGACCTCGGCGAAGCGCGCGCGCCCGGCGTCGGTCAGCGCGATGAACTGGACCCGCCGGTCGCTCGACGAGGCCGTGCGCGTCACCAGCCCGGCCCGCTCGAGGCGGTCGACCACGCCGGTGACGTTGCCGTTCGAGACCATCAGCCGCTGCGACAGCCCGGTCATCGTCTGCGGCCCGCTGGCGGCATCCAGCTCGGCCAGCACGTCGAACTGCGGCAGCGTCACGCCGAAGTCGTTGCGCAGCCGCGCGCGCACCGCCTGCTCGATCAGGTTGGTGCAGCTGAGCAGGCGCAGCCACAGGCGCAGCGCCTGCTTGCTGGGGGCGTCGGCGGCGTCGACCGGCCGCGCCTGCAGCGTGCTCACATCACCTCCCCGCCGGCCACCGCGACGGCCTGGCCGGTCACCGCGGCGCTGTCCGGCGCGCACAGCCAGGCGACCGCGGCGGCGACCTCGGCGGGGGCCACCAGCCGCCCCTGCGGGTTGAACCTGACCAGCTCGGCCAGGGCCTGCTCGGCGCTGCGCCCGGTCTTGGCGCGGATGTTCTCCAGCGTCGCGCGGGTCATCTCGGTGTCGGCGTAGCCGGGGCAGACCGCGTTGACGGTGATCCCCTCGCGCGCGGTCTCCAGCGCCAGCGCGCGGGTCAGGCCGATGACCCCGTGCTTGGCCGCGCAGTAGGCGCCGACGTAGGCGTAGCCGCGCAACCCGGCGGTGCTGGCGACGTTGACGATGCGCCCCCAGCCGCGCTCGCGCATCGCCGGCAGCACCGCGCGGCAGCACAGGAACACGCCGGTCAGGTTGACCGCGAGCATCTGCTGCCACAGGGCCAGGTCCGTGCGCTGCAGCGGCGCGCTGCGCGCCGCGCCGGCGTGGTTGACCAGCACCTCGACCGGCCCGGCAGCGGCCGCGGCGGCG
>DATCZX010000093.1:0-14289 GCA_036525695.1 Gammaproteobacteria bacterium
CCAGCCACCTGAGCACCGCGGACACGGACGGGCCGCTCAGCGGTGGCGCGGACGAACCGCCGCCTCCGGCGCCGGACACCAGCCACCTCAAGCTCGACGAGTAGGCACGGGCCGGCGAACGCGGCCCGTTCGCGGGGTCATCCGGGCAGCGTGACCCACGCCGAGCAGCGAAGCCGCGCGGATCCTGGCCCCGCTGCCGCCGCCTCACTTCTCGATCTGCAGCTCCCGGGCCCGGGTGATCAGGCTGCGCACCAGTTCGTACTCGAACGGCGAGCCCGACTCGTAGTAGCGGAAGGCGAGGCGCTTGCGGGTGTCGATCGCGTTGAGCAGCGTGTAGGCGATCTGCCGCTCCTCGTGGTCGTCGAAGTCGAGCGGGTCGATCGCGCTGAAGGCCGCCGAGTCGACCACCAGCCCGCTGGTGTCACGCACGCTCGACGGTCCGAGGATCGGCAAGACCAGGTAGGGGCCGGGACCGACCCCGTAGTGGCCGAGGGTCTGGCCGAAATCCTCGCGCTGCTGCGGCAGGTCCATGTGCTTGGCCAGGTCCCACAGGCCGAGCACGCCGAAGGTGGTGTTGAACACCAGCCGCGAGAAGGTCCGCAGCGCGACCTTGGGCTTCAGCTGCAGCACCGAGTTCAGCAGGTTGCGGATGTCGCTGACGTTCGACATGAAGTCGCTGACCCGGTCCTCGAGGTAGTCCGGCATGACCGTGCGGTAGCCGTCGACGACCGGGAGCATCACGTAGCGGTCGAACCTGGTGTTGAACTGGTAGATGCCACGGTTCATCCCCTCCCACGGGTCGTGGATCTCGTCGATGGCGTGCTTCACGCCCGGGTCGAACTCGCTGCTGACATCGCGCTGGGCCTCGATCACCGCCCCCTCGGGCGTGCCATCGACGCGCTCGGGCGCGGTGCTGCACCCGCCGAGCGACAGCGCGAGCAGGAGGGCCGCCAGCAGGGTCGGGAAGCGCGCGCTCAGGCGCATGCCCGGTTCCTGTCCGGTACGTGCCGGGGTGCCGCGCGAGGCGCTCATCCGCCGCGCAGCCACTTGACCATCGCGGCAACGTTGTCGCGGTGGTCCATGTTTCCGCAGTGACCGCCGAACGGGTAGATCGTCGCGCGGTCGCCGAGCAGGCCGGCCAGGTAATCGACCTGCCCCGGCAGCATGATGATGTCGTCGGCGTTGTGCAGCATGCCGAGCCGCGCGTCGTTGCGCAGGGTCGACTCGATCGCCTTCAGCGACGCCGCGTCGACCAGGTCGCGGTCGCTGACGCCAGGCTTCCGCTGCCGGTAGTAGGGGGCGTAGAGGTCGTCGAAGTAGCGCACGAAACTGGTGTTGAATGCCACCTTGGCGTAGTCGGTCAGGCGCGTGGTCGAGGTCAGCCGGTAGGCGGCCGGGACGATGTAGTTGGACTTGTTCAGCACGTCGGTGACGAAGACCAGGTTGCCGGCCGAGATGCGGAAGGTGAGCGCCACCAGCTTGGCCAGCGTTTCGTCGCTCGGCCCCTTCTCGCGGTAGACCTGGTAGAGGAAGTCCTGGCCGCTGAACGAGATCGTGTCGCTGCCGCGGTAGACGTCCGAGAGCGCCTCGAACACCTCGTCGCGGAAGGCGATGTAGCGGGCGGGATCGCCCAGGCCCGAGCGGTCGAAGATGGCGTCTAGCTTGCCGACCGAGTCGAACAGGCTCACCGGCGGGTTGATCATCAGCGCGCGGCGGAAGTTGAACTGCTTCTGCTCGTCGTCGACGCGCAGCACGAACGGGGTCTGCAGGCCGCCGAGGCTGTAGCCGACCAGCGCGAAGCCGTCGACCTCGACGCGCTCGGCAACCTTCGCGTAGGCCAGCTGCATCACCGTGTAGAGATCGCGCGCGTCGTCCTCGGGGTTGCCGACGTGACGGGTGCTCGACGCCGCGGTGAGGAAGTTGGCGTGGGTCGGGGAGGGCAGCGAGATGACGTGGAAGCCGGCGCCGTAGAGCGCCCGCTGCAGGATGCGCATCTTGCCGCCGTTGGCGCTGCCGCCGGTGCCGGCGATCGCGAACACCAGCGGCGCCTTGCCCTGCTGTGCCAGCAACGAGAACTGCAGTTCCCGGTCGTACCAGAAGACCTCCGGCACCTCGCGCCCGGGGAACACCGTGATCCGGTAATCCTTGCGCGGGAGTCCGTCGTAGGCTGGCATCTCGGCCTGCAGTGGCGCCGGCGTGCCGAGGACCGTGGCCGCGTAGTCGCTGTACTCGGGGAAGGAGTACATCTCGACCTTGGCAGCCCAGGCGCCGCCGGCGAGCAGCAGCGCGGCGAGTCCGAGGAGGCGTGGCAGTGGTCTGGTCATCTTCGCTCCATCACCGCTTACCACCCCGCCTGGGATGGCACGCTGTTGCTCGTCAGCCGACGGTCGCGTGGACGCTGGGAGGTTGGCCGTCCCTACCTGGCGCGCCGGGTGGCGCGATCGGCAGCCGTTGGCCCCGCGCCCGGGCCGGCGCGCAACATCGCACCGGCGGTCTCGGTCTGAGCATGCCACTCTTGCTTCCGCCGGACGATGTGCTGCCCGGCGCGGCGTCCGGGTCAGCCCAGCTGGATGCCTCCGCCGGGGCCGCCGAAGCCTTGGCCGCCCTTCGGGATGACGATCTGCGACGCCGCCTCGCGCCGGGCCTCCTCGATCTCGCGCGCGGTGCGCTCCAGCGCCTCCTCGGCGCCAGCGGCGAAGTTCGCCACCGCCTCGCTGAGCGAGGCGGCCTCGATCTCGAAGGCCAGCGGGATCGCGCCCATCGGTGTCAGCAGCTGCGCCTGGCCGACGAAGCGCAGCGGCCGCGCCGGGTCGTCGGCGCCGCTGGCGTCGACCGGGGTCAGGCGGCGGATGGTGCCGATCTTCTGGTCGGTGAACACCTCCTCGCGGTAGAGGGCGTCCGGGTCCATGTGCATCTCGGCGGCGGCGATGTCTGGTGTATTCATGCTCGTGCAGGCGGTGTCTGGACGGGCGGGCAGGGTAGCAGATAGGCGACGCGGAGGCGAAAAACGGCCCTCTCTAGAGCCCGAACTCGCGGTACAGCGCGCGCAGCCCGGGCTTGTGCTCCAGCACCTCGGCGCGGCTCAGCCCGGCCAGCTCGTGCGGGAACACCAGCCACTGCCCGGTCTGGTGGATGAAGTAGTCGGGTGCCAGGTCGGTCTGGTTGTTGGCCGGCTTGTACCAGGGCGTGGCGATCCGGATCTGTGCCGGGGTGTCGCGCCCCTTGCGCCGGCGGATGTGGCGCACCACCGCCTCGACGCTCAGGCCGGTGTCGAAGACGTCGTCGACCAGCAGCAGCGGGGTGTCGCGGCGCAGCCGCGCCAGCGCGTAGGCCAGGCCGTGCACCCGCACCCGCCGCGCGCGCTGGCCGATGCCGGTGTAGAGCGCGGTGCGGATCGCCATGTGGTCGCTGGCGACCCCGTGCACCTGCAGGATCTCCTGCACGGCGATGCCGACCGGGGTGCCGCCGCGCCAGATGCCGAGGATCAGCCCGGGGCGGAAGCCGCTCCGCAGCACCATCAGGCCGAGGCGGAAGGCGTCCTCGAGCAGTTGCTGCGCGCTGATGTAGTGCTTGTCGGCCATCTCGCCTGCCTGCCGGGGCTGGCCTGGACTCTAGGAGCAGGCCGGAGGGGGGGTCAAGCGGACGCCCCCGGGCCGAGCTCGAGCCACTGCGCCAGCGCCAGGCGCAGCGCCTCCAGCCGCAGCGGCTTGGCCAGGTGGCCGTCCATGCCGGCCGCGCGGCAGGCGGCGTGCGCCGCCGTGTCACCGGTCAGGCCAAGCACCGGCAGGCTGTGCCACGCCGGCTCGGCGCGGATCGCGGCCGCGGCCTGGTAGCCGTCGAGCACCGGCATCTGGCAGTCCAGCAGCACCAGGTCGAACGGCTGCGCCTGCAGCGCGTGCAGCGCCGCCCTGCCGTTCGCCACCAGCGTCGGCAGGCAGTCGAGGCGGCGCAGCATCGCCGCGGCGACGCGCTGGCTGACCGGGTCGTCGTCGGCGACCAGCACCCGCGGCTGGCCGCCGGCCGGCGCGACCCGCGGGCGCGGCGCCCCGGCGGGCTGCCGGCCGCTGGCCAGCGGCACGCTCAGGCTGAAGCGGCTGCCGCGCCCCGCTTCGCTGCTGACCGCCAGCTCGCCGCCCATCAGCTCGCTCAGCCCGCGGCTCAACGCCAGGCCGAGGCCGGTGCCGCCGTGCCGCCGCGTCAACGACTGGTCGCCCTGGGAGAAGGCGTCGAAGATGTGCGGCAGCGCCGCGCTGGCGATGCCGGCCCCGGTGTCGCTGACCGCGAAGCGCAGCAGCGCACCCCCGTCGCCGGATGCGTCCAGGGCGACCTCGACCGTGACCGTGCCCTGCTCGGTGAACTTGACCGCGTTGCTGACCAGGTTCTGCAGCACCTGGCGCAGGCGCACGGGATCGAGGTGCAGCTGCGCCGGCACCCCCTCGGCCAGCTGCAGGTCGAAGGCGAGCCCCTTGCGTGCGGCGGCCCGGCGCGAGCCGGCGAGCGCCTGCTCGAGCCACGCCGCGAGCTCGAAGTCGACCGGGTCGAGCTCGATGTAGCCGGTCTCCAGCTTGGCGAAATCGAGCAGGTCGTCGAGCAGCTCGAGCAGGCCGTCGCCGCTGGCGCGCGCGGTGTCCAGCCACGCCCGCTGGCGTGGCTCGAGGTCGGCCTGGTCGAGCAGCTCGAGCATCCCCAGCAGGCCGTTCATCGGCGTGCGGATCTCGTGGCCGAGGTTGGCCAGGAAGCGGCTCTTGGCGACGAAGGCCTCCTCCGCGGTCTGCCGCGCCGCCACCAGCGCGGCCTCGGCCTCGCGCCGCTCGGCCAGCTCGGCCGCCAGGCTGGCATTCGCGCGGCCGAGGTCCGCGACCTGCGCGGCGACCCGCTCCTCGAGCGTCGCCCGGGTCGCCTCGAGCTCCGCCTCGTGGGCCAGGCGCTCGCTGATATCGCGCGCGCTGCTGACGTAGCGCCGCTCGCCCGCGCGCTCGATCATGCACACCCGCAGCTCGACCGGGACCGTGCCGCCGGCGGGCAGGCGCAGGTGATCGGTACAGGTCAGCACCTTGCCCGGCTCGAGGCGGGCGCGGCCGTCACGCTGCTCGGCCGAGGCGTAACCGGCCGCGTAGCGCCCGAGGCGCTGCGCGAGCAGCGCCTCGCGCGGCTGGCCGAGCAGCTGGCAGGCCGCGCGGTTGACCTCGAGCAACCGGCCGGCCTCGTCGTGGACGAAGATCGCGTCACCGGCGTGCTCGAGCAGCTGCCGGAAGCGCACCTCGCTCGACCTCAGCGCCCGCTCCGCCACGTCGCGTTCGTGCAGCTCGGCGTCGAGTGCCCGGTTGGCCGCCTCGAGGTCCGCGCGCCGCCCGGCCACCTGCTCGGCCAGCTCGCTCGACCGGCGCAGCAGCACCAGCGCCAGGCCGCCACCGCAGGCCGTCGCCAGCAGCACCGCCAGCACCGCCTCCAGCGGGTGGGACGGGGCACTCCAGCCGGCGCGCGGCGCCAGCGCCAGGCGCCAGTGGGCGTCCGGCACCTGCAGGTCGACTGCCACCGCGTCCGCGGCCAGCGGCAGCGTGGACCCGGCGAACACCCGGTTGCTGCCGTCCTCGGGCTCGATCTTGCCGAGCTGGTAGGCCAGCCCGGCATCGGTGATGCGGTCGAGCTCGGCCGCCTGCAGCAGCCGGTCGAGGTCGACCAGCGCGATCACGAAGCCCCAGAACCGCTCCCCGCCGCCAGCGTCGGCGAGGAACACCGGCAGCCGGCCGATCACGGCGCGCCCGCCCTGGATCAGGGCGATGGGACCGGTCAGGGTCAGGCTGCGGCTGTCGATCGCGCGCTGCGCCTCGGCGCGCCGGCGCGGGTCGTTGAGCAGGTCGTGGCCGAGGGCGCGGGCGTTGCCGGCGAGCGGGTAGATCGCGCTGACCACGCCGCCAGGGGCCAGCTGCAGGTTGCCGAGGCCGCCGTAGCTGACGATCAGCTCGGCGGCCAGGGCGTCGAAAGCGCGGATTTCGCCGAACTGGCGCAGCGTCGCCGCGAGTGCGTAGGTGGCCGACAGCGCCAGGCCGAGCTGCTGCTGCAGCGTGAACGCGTGGTTCGTGGCGATCTCCTGCACGGCCTGGCGCTGCGCGTGGATCACCTGGCGCTGCTGCAGGTCGAGGTAGGAGAGGCCGAGCACGGCGAACAGCAGCGCCACCACGGCGGCGCCGAGCCACGGGCCCCAGGCCGGCAGGCGCCGGCTAGCCACGCCCGGGCTCCCGCTCGGCGGGCGGCAACCAGCGCTCGAGCAGCGCCTGCAGCGACGCCAGGCTGAGCGGCTTGCCGAGGTGGTCGTCCATGCCCGCGGCACGGCAGCGCGCGAGGTCCTCGGGCATCACGTAGGCGGTCATCGCGACCACCGGCAGGTGCTCGCCGCCGAGCCCCTCGGCGCGCAGCCGGCGGGTGGCGGCGAAGCCGTCGAGCCGGGGCATCTGGCAGTCCATCAGCAGCAGGTCGTAGCTGCCGGCGCGCAGCGCGGCGAGCGCCTGTTCGCCGTCCTCGACGCACTCGACCTCGCAGCCGAGGTGGGCCAGCAGGCCGGAGGCGACCTGCCGGTTGACCGCGTTGTCCTCGGCCACCAGCACGCGCCGCGAGGGCACGGCGCGCGGGGTGGCCGGCACCTCGGCGGTGCCGGCGGGGGTCACCGGCGGCGCCGGGAACTCGAACCAGAAGCGGCTGCCGACCCCCGGGCAGCTCTCCAGGCCGATCCTGCCGCCCATCGCCTCGACCAGCTGCTTGGCGATCGCCAGGCCGAGGCCGGTGCCGCCGAAGCGGCGGTTGATGCTGCGATCGGCCTGCGCGAAGGAGTGGAACACGCGCTGCTGCAGCTCCGGCTCGATGCCGACCCCGCTGTCCTCGACCGCCAGGTGGAGGTGACCGTGAGCCCAGTCGACGCTGACCGTGACGCTGCCCGCCGCGGTGAACTTGACCGCGTTGCTGAGCAGGTTGATCAGCACCTGGCGCACGCGCAACGGGTCGAGGCGGACCGCGGCCGGGAGCCCGTCGGCGAGCTGCAGGCCGAGCTCGAGGCCTTTCTGGCCGGCGCGCCAGCGGTGGATGTCGACGGTCTTCTGCAGGTAGGGGACCAGCTCGACGCTCTCCGGGCGCAGCGCCAGCTGGTCGCTCTCGATGCCGCTGATGTCGACCAGCTCGCCGAGCAGGTCCATCAGCAGCTTGCCCGAGGCGTCGGCGATCTCGGCGTACTCGCGGCAGCCCTCGGGCAGGCCGCTGAGGCGCAGCAGCTCGAGCATCCCGAGCATGCCGTTCATCGGCGTGCGCAGCTCGTGGCTGATGGTGGCGAGGAAACGGTTGCGCTCCGCGTTGGCCGCCTCGGCCTCCTCCTTGGCACGGACCAGCGCCGCCGAGGTGCGCTGGCGCGCGGTCGACTCCTCGAGCAGCTGCCGGTTCAGCTCGCGCAGCTCGGCGGTGCGCGCGGCCACGCGCTGCTCGAGTTCGGCGTTGACCTGGCGCAGCTGTTCGCGCGCCGCCTCGCGCGCGCTGACGTCGCGGGCGATGGCGATGAACAGCCGCTCGCCGCGCTCCTCGAACACCCCGAGCCGGACCTCGACCGGGAACACGCCGCCGTCGCAGCGGCGGTGCCGCCCCGGCAGCGTGACCGGACTGGCCGGGTCGAGCTGTTCCCATGTCCGCGTCAGCTGTTCCGGCGCGCTGGCCACCACGACGTCGCAGACCGTCAGCTCGAGCAGCCGCTCGCGCGCGTAGCCGAGCGAGCGGCACGCCTCGCGGTTGACCTCGAGCAGGCGGCCGGCCGCGTCGTGCACCAGCACCGCGTCGGTGGCCTGGTCGAGCAGCTCGCGCACGTGCGCCTCGCTGGCGCGCAGCGCCGCCTCGACCGCGCCGCGCCGCGCGGCGCGGCTGCGCAGCTCGTCGTTCAGCTGGTCGAGGTCGCGGGTCTGCACCGTGACCTGCTCGACCAGCCGCCGCGGGCGCAGCTGCTGCACCCGCACCAGGTAGGCGAGCAGCAGGCTGCTGACCAGCGCCAGCAGCCCGTCGAGCAGCTGCGCCGGGCGGTCTTGCCAGCCGTCGCGCGGGGCGAGCGCCAGCGTCCAGGTGCCGGTGGGCACGCCGAAGCGGAACTCGACCGGGGCGAGCGGCAGAACCGGCGAGCTGGCGAACGGCGCGGCACCGGACGTGGCCAGGCTGAAGGCGTAGCCGGCCTCCGCGAGGTGCGCGAGCCGGGAATCGCGCAGCAGGTCGTCGATCCCGAGCAGCGCGGTGGCGAAGCCCCAGAAGCGCTCGTCGGCTCCCCGGAATACCGGCTTGCGCGCGATCAGCGCCACGCCCCCCTGGACCAGGGCCAGCGGCCCGGTCACCTTGGTCTGCCGCGTGGCCAGCGCCTCGCGTACCGCTGCCGACCCGGGCGTCGCCGGGTCGCGCAGGTCGAGGCCGAGCGCCTGCTCATGGCCCGGCGCCGGGTGGATCGCGCTGATCACCCCGCCCGGCGCGATCTGCAGGTTGCTGATGCCGCCGAAGCTGCTGATGATGTCGGCGGCCAGCGCCTGGAAGTCGGGGATCTCGCCGTACTGGCGGATCACCGCGGCCAGGGAGTCGACCGAGGAGAGCGAGCGCAGCAGCTGCAGGCGCAGCGCCGCGGCCTGCGACGCGGCCAGCTCGAGCGCCGTGTGCCGGGCGCGCTCGACCCGGTCCTGCTGGCGCAGCTCCAGGTAGAAGCCGCTCAGCACCAGGCAGCCGACCAGCACCAGCAGCGGCCAGGCGTCTTCCCGTTTCACTCGCATGCTCGCAACGGCCCGTTCCCTCGGCTCGCCTCGGGCGCTTGACGCCCCCTGGGCCACGCGGCCCCCGGCCCGCTGAAACTACGCCGGCGGCACGCGGGAGACAAGTTCGCGCCCCCGCCACGGGTACAATCCGGGACACGCCGGAGGTGTCGCGATGAACCTGTTCCAGTTGCTCGCCGTGTTGCTGACCCTGTCGGCCCTGTTCAGCTACTTCAACCAGCGCGTGCTGCGCCTGCCGACCACCATCGGCCTGATGCTGATCGCGCTGGCGGCGTCGCTGCTGCTGCTCGGGCTGGGTCCGCTGGCCGCCGGCTTCGAGGCGCAGGCGGAGCAGATGCTGCAGGCGATCGACTTCGGCGACACGCTGCTGCACGGCATGCTCGCGTTCCTGCTGTTCGCCGGGGCGCTGCACGTCGACCTCGGCGACCTGGCCGAGCAGTGCGGGGTCATCGCGGTGCTGGCCAGCGTCGGCGTGGCCGGGGCGACGCTGCTGACCGGCGGCCTGGCCTGGCTGGTGTTCGCCGCCGTCGGCCTCGAGGTGCCGTGGCTCTGGTGCCTGCTGTTCGGCGCGCTGATCGCGCCGACCGACCCGATCGCCGTGCTCGGCATCCTCAAGGGGGCCGGTGCGCCGCGCTCGCTGGCGACCAAGATCACCGGCGAATCGCTGTTCAACGACGGCGTCGCCGTGGTGCTGTTCCTGGTGCTGGTCGGCCTGGCCACCGGCAGCGGCGACAGCAGCGCCGGCGCGGTCGCCTGGCTGTTCGTCCAGGAGGCGGCGGGCGGGGCGCTGTTCGGGTTCGCCTGCGGCTGGGTCGCCTACCGCATGCTGCGCTCGGTCGACAACTACCAGGTCGAGGTGCTGATCACGCTGGCGCTGGCCACCGGCGGCTACGCGCTGGCCGAGGCGCTGCACCTGTCGGCGCCGATCGCGATCGTCGTCGCCGGGCTGCTGGTCGGCAACCACGGCCGCCTGCTCGGCATGTCGACGCGCACCCGCGAGCACCTCGACACCTTCTGGGAGCTGGTCGACGAGGTGCTCAACGCGGTGCTGTTCCTGCTGATCGGCCTCGAGCTGCTGGTGCTGACGCTGCGCAGCGAGTACCTGCTCGCCGGGCTGCTGCTGATCCCGGCCGTGCTGCTGGCGCGGCTGGTCAGCGTCGGCCTGCCGGTCGGCCTGCTCCGGCGCTGGCGCCCGTTCAGCCCGCACGTGGTCAAGATCCTCACCTGGGGCGGGCTGCGCGGCGGCATCTCGATCGCGCTGGCGCTGTCGCTGCCGGACCACCCGGCGCGCGACCTGCTGGTCACCGCGACCTACGTCGTGGTGGTGTTCTCGATCGCCGTGCAGGGGCTGACCCTCGGCCCGCTGCTGCGGCGGCTGGCCCCGCGGCACCAGGCCGCGGACTGACGGAGGCCACGCCGATGGCATCGCGACTGCTCTGCTGGCGCTGCGGCGCCGCGTTGCGCGACGACCTGCCGCGGATCTTCCCGCGGCTGGAGAAGTGCAAGGCGTGCAACAGCGACCTGCACGTCTGCGTGATGTGCCGCCACTACGCGCCGCAGTACATCCGCAAGTGCGCCCACGACCTCGCGCGCCGGCGCCTACCGGGGTGACCCGCGCGCGGACGCGGCGCGCAGCGCGCTGGACGGCCTGTTCGGCCCCGCGGCGGCGGCCGACCCGCCCGGCGACGGCGCCGCCGGGGCGCCGGCGGACGACCCGCTGGACGCGCTGAAGCAGCTGTTCGGCGACGACGGCAAGCCGCCCGGCAGCTAGCCGGAGGCCGCGCGCGGGCCGTTCAGCTGAGGTCCAGCGCGTGCTGCTTCAGCGTCTCCAGGTCGACCACCTCGAGGCTGCGGCGGTGGGTCGCGCGCAGCACCACCGGCGCGGCCACGCCGGCCTGCTGCGCCTCGCGCCAGCGCGCGGCGCAGACGCACCAGCGGTCGCCCGGCTTCAGCCCCGGGAAGCCGTAGTCGGGCTGCGGGGTGACCAGGTCGTTGCCGCGGCTGACGCTGAACTCGAGGAATTCCCGCGTGACCTGGGTGCACACCGCGTGCACGCCCGGGTCCTCGGGCCCGCTCTCGCAGTCGCCGCTGCGGGTGAAACCGGTGCGCGGCGCCAGCGAGCAGAGCGCCAGCGGTTCACCAAACACGTTGACCGGGTCGTCCATCCATCGTCTCCGTGATTGACTCGGGTTACCGTCTGATTCTGGTCCGGGACGCGGCGCGCGCAAGCTGACCCCGGTCAGCTGCCGCCGCCGCCGAGTTCCAGGCGCAGCCCGTCGCTCGCCAGCACCACCGAGCGGGCGCCGGCGGCACGCGCCTCGGCCAGCCGCGTCTCCTGCTCCGGCGGCACCGGGTAGAGGTGGCTCAGCACCAGCCGCGGCACGCCGGCCGCCGCGGCCAGCCGGCCGCACTCGCCGGCCGCCATGTGGCCGCTGACCTTCAGCGCGTCGGGAAACGCGCAGTCGGCGACCAGCAGCCCGGCGCCACGGCAGAACTCTACCAGGGCCGGGTCCCAGTCGGCGTCGCCGGTCAGCACCGCGCTGCCGCCAGCCACATCGAAGCGGTAGGCGAGGCTCGCCATCCGCGCGCTGTGCACGGTCGCCGTGCTGCGCACCGCGAGGTCGGCGCAGGCGAACGCCGGCGCGCTCTGGTGCAGCGTCACCTCGAGGTGCTTCGGTGGCGCCACCGGGAGGACCTGCGCGCGGCAGTAGTCGGGAAAGCCCGGCGGCCCGTACAGCGCCAGCGGCGCGGTGCGGCGGAACCCCGGGGTCGCCTTCAGCGCGTGCAGCAGCAGCGCCAGCTCGCCGACGTGATCGGGATGCACGTGGGTCACGAACACCGCGTCGAGGGTGCGGTAGTCACCGCCCGCCTCGACCAGCCGGCGCAGCGCGCCGCTGCCGCAGTCGACCAGCGCCGAGCAGCCGGCGCTGCGCAGCCAGTAGGCGGGCGCCGCCCGCTCCGGCAGCGGCACCCCGGTGCCGCTGCCGAGGACCGTCAGCGCAGCCGCGCACACAGCGCGCGCACGCGTGCCGGGTCGACCGCGGCACGCGCGCCGCCGTCCTGCTTCAACGCGCTGCCGACGATCAGCGCGTCGGCCCGGCCGAGGTAGTCGGTGACGTTGTCGACGGCGACCCCGCTGCCGACCAGCACCGGCAGTGCGCAGGCCGCGCGCACCCGGTCGAGGTCGGCGGCCTGCGTCGGCTGGCCGGTCGCCGTGCCGGACACCACCAGGCCGTCGGCGCCGCCGCGCGCGGCCAGGTCGGCGGCCTCCTGCTCGAGCGGGCGCGGCTGGCCGAGCGGCACCGAGTGCTTGACGTCGACATCGCCGAGAATGCGCACCTGCCCGGCGCCGAGCCGCTGGCGCTCGCGCAGCAGCAGGTGGGCCTGGCCGCTGATCACCCCCTGGTCGGTGACCCGCGCACCGCCGAGCACGTTGACGCGGATGAACGCGCCGCCGGCCGCGTGGGCCACCGCCAGCGCGGCGAGGCCGTCGTTGCGCAGGCAGTTGATCCCCAGCGGCAGCGCGCAGCGCGCGCGCACCAGGCAGGCGAGGGCGGTCATCTCGGCGACCACGTGCGCCGGCAGCGCGCCCGGGTGGAACGGCGCGTCGCCGAAGTTCTCCAGCAGCAGGCCGTCGACGCCGCCGTCGACCAGCGCGTCGAGGTCGCGCAGCAGCCAGTCGCGGATGCCGTCGCGGTCGCCGCGGTAACCCGGCGCGCCGGGCAGCGGCGGCAGGTGCAGCATGCCGATCACCGGCAGTGCGCGACCGGCCCAGGCCGGCAGCAGCGGGCGGATCACTGCGGCGGCGCGGACAGGCCGTCGACGGCGACCAGGCGCGAGTCCGCCAGCCCCTTGCGCACCTCGCGCCACGGCGCGTACTCCGCGCTGTCGTACCAGGCGCGCAGGTCGGCCATGCTGGGGAACTCGATGATCACCATGCGCCGCGGCTCCCAGTCGCCCTCGAGCCGCTGCATCTCGCCGCCCCGGGCCAGGTAACGGCCGCCGTAGTCGGCGGCGATGCGCACCACGGCCTCGAGGTAGCCGCTGTCGCGGTAGGCTTGCATGTCGTGTGGCTTGACGTCGGCGAGCAGGTAGGCGGGCATGGGGTCTCCTCGTGGATGGGCGTGCTGCCAAGTGTAGCCAGACGCGGGGGGCGAGGCCCGGCCGGGTTGTGTAGAATCGTCCCGTCCCAACCCGCTCCGCCGCGCCGGCCCCGAGGTCGATCCCGATGCCCGACGAAGACGACGAAGAGACCCCCTACGACGTGGCCGCCCGCGAGGCGGTCGAACTCGGCAACCGGCTGGCCGACGACGACCAGGAGGCGCACCTGTGGGACCTCGCCGACGGCCTGCTCGCCGGGGCGATCCAGTACTGGCTCTACGCGCGCCAGCCGTGCGGCGACCCGCGCTGCGAGGAGTGCGCCGACTTCAGTACCGCCGAGGCGCGGCTGGCCGAGCTGCGCCGGCTGGCCGACGAGTACGCCCGCGACAGCGAGTACTTCCACACCCCGACCGACAGCAACGTCGGCCGCGCCTGACCTGGATCAACTGTCGGCCGCGGTTACGCCGCGAACCATTCTAGAAGCAAATAAGAATAGTCTGATATGCTTCCGTCACTTCCAACGGGAGCTACCCATGGCCGTAGTCGAACTGACCGAGACGACCTTCGAAGCGCAGGTCTCCAGCAACGACCTGGTGCTGATCGATTTCTGGGCCCCCTGGTGCGGGCCGTGCCGCTCCTTCGCGCCGGTCTACAGCGCCGCCGCGGAGCGCCACCCCGAGGTGCTGTTCGCCAAGGTGAACACCGAGGAGGAGCAGGCGCTGGCCGCCCACTTCGAGATCCGCTCGATCCCGACGGTGATGGTGATCCGTGACAGCGTGATCCTCGCCGCCCAGCCCGGCGTGCTGCAGGCGCAGGCGCTCGACGCGATCATCGAGCAGGCGCAGGCGCTGGACATGGACGCGGTGCGCCGGCAGCTCGAGCAGGCCGGCAGCGACGCCGCGGCCTGAGCGCCGCCGGCCGCGCGAGCCGGCTCAGTCCGCCGGCTCCGGCGGCAGGCCGGGGTGGCGGCGCAGGCCGCCGGCGATCTCCAGGTAGTCGGGGTCGCCCGGCTCCAGCCAGCCGTGGCGGAGCAGGAAGTCGATCACCACCAGCGCGCAGTTCGGCTTGAACGCCTCGCCGTCGCGCACCGTCGCCGCCACCTCTTCCAGCGGCCACAGCTCGAACGCCTCCACCTCGCCGTCGACCGGCCGCGGCACGAAGTCGGCCGGCAGCTCGAGGTCGTAGCAGTAGAGCACGTCGGGCTTGAGCCCGGTCGGCGTCGCCAGGCAGTAGCTGACCAGCCCGACCGGGGTCGCCTGCTGCGCCAGCAACTCCGGCACCGCCGCCTCCTCCGCGCACTCCTTGACCAGGTTCTCGGCCAGCGACAGCCCGTAGGGCAGCCCGCCGGCGACCAGCTGGTCGAGGCGGCCGGGGAAGTTCCACTTGCCCCGCGCGCGCCGCGCGACCCACA
>DATCZX010000094.1:0-4892 GCA_036525695.1 Gammaproteobacteria bacterium
GTACAGCCCGGCCGCCAGCGCCAGCCAGATCACCCACGACACCCCGCCGCCGGCCGCCAGGGCCTCGAGCCGGTCCGGGGCGTTCTGCAGCCGGGCCGCGATCGGTTTCGACAGGGCGTTGGCGGCACCGAGCGCGAGGCAGGCGCCGAGCAGCCGGGGCGCGCTCAGCGAGGTGGTCATGCCGCGGCCAGCGGGGACGCAGCGCGCCCGGTGCGGCGCACCGACTCGGCGTACGCGGCCAGGATCAGCGGCAGCTGCGCCTGCGGCGAGAAGCGCGCGGTGACGCTGGCGCGGGCGTCCCGTGCCAGCCGCAGCCGCGCCGCCCCGTCCAGCGCCCGCCAGCGGCCGAGCGCCGTGGCCAGCGCCGCGAGGTCGCCGGCCGGCACGCACCAGCCGTTCTCCACCGCGCGCAGCAGGTCGGGCAGCCCGCCGACCGCGAACGCCGCCACCGGCACGCCGTGCGCGAGCGCCTCCAGCGCCGCCATCGGCAGTCCCTCGTGGCGCGACGGCATCGCCAGCAGGCCGATCCCGGGCCAGCGCCGCGCGAGGTCGTCGACCGCCCCGTGGAAGCGCACCCGGTCGCCGTGGGCGCGCTCGAGCCCGGCACGCAGCGGGCCGTCGCCGAAGATCTCGAAGGCGACCCCGGGCAGCGCCGTCGCCAGCGCGCAGAACAGGTCCGGGCCCTTCTCGTGGGAGAGCCGACCGACGAACGCGACCGTGGTCCCGGCGCCGCGCGGCGGTGCGGCGGGCGGGGTGACGAAGTTCTCGACCCGGCGCACCGGGCCGCGCACGCGCGCGGCGATCGCGTCGCTGACCGCCAGCGCCGGGGCGAGCGGGGCGCTGGTGCGGTCGAGCCAGTCGTACAGGCGCACGCGCCCGCGGCCGGGATCGCCCGAGTGAAAGGTCGAGACCACCGGCACCCCGAGCAGGCGGCAGGCGGTGCGGCCGAGCAGGCCGGCCTTGTAGCCGTGGGTGTGGACCTGTGCCGGTGGGGCGGCACGCAGCGCCGCGAGCAACCCGCGCCAGCCACCGGCCAGCGTGCTGCTGGGCACTCCGGCAGCGGCCAGCGCCGGGGCGAGCGGGTGGGCGCCGTAGCCGGCGAGGAACACCACCCGCACCGGCAGGCCGTGGTCGCGCAGCGCCCCGGCCAGCACCAGCACGTGGCTCTCGATGCCGCCGCGGCCGCGCGAGTCGAGCAGCAGCCAGGTCTCCCCGGGCCGGGGCGCCTGCAGGGTGGGCGTCAGGGTTGCCATGGACAGCGGGCTGCAATCTGCGGACCACATCCAGGTGATTGAAAAACCTGCGAGTCGACGTGCGTGGCTCGCAGATTGCGAAGCGCGACGCGCGGCCCTCGCAGCCTGCGAGCAGCGCGGCAGGCGCGCGGCGCCGCTGTCGCGGCCTGCGAACGCGCCGGGCAGTTCGCCTCGCAATCTGCGAGCGGCCAGCCGGGCGGGCCCCGTCGCCGGTGGCAAGTGATTGATTCCATGTGTCTGCCAGTCGCGGCACCGGTTGGCAGGCGGCTTGCGTTGGACTGGCAACGACCTTTTCAACCCGACAGGAGACAACGGCATGGCTACTTACCTGGTTACCGGCGGCTGCGGCTTCATCGGTTCGCACCTGTGCGACGCGCTGGTCGAGGGCGGACACCGCGTCCGCGTGCTCGACAACCTCTCCACCGGTCACCGGCACAACCTGCCGGAGGGCGTCGAGCTGCGGGTGGGCGACGTCGCCGACAGCAGCGCGGTGCGCAGCGCGCTCGACGGCGTCGACGGCTGCTTCCACCTCGCCGCGGTGGCCTCGGTCGAGCGCTCGGTCGAGGACTGGATCGGCACCCACCGGGTCAACCTGGGCGGTACCATCAACGTCCTCGACGCGGCCCGCGGCGCGGCGGACGGACGGCCGGTGCCGGTGGTCTACGCCTCGTCGGCGGCGGTCTACGGCGACAACGCCAGCATGCCGCTCGGCGAGACCAGCCAGGCCCGGCCGCTCTCCCCCTACGGTGCCGACAAGCTGGCCAGCGAGCTGCACGCCCGCGTCGCCACGCTGATGCACGGCGTGCCGACCACCTGCTTCCGCTTCTTCAACGTCTACGGCCCGCGCCAGGACCCGCGCTCGCCGTACTCCGGGGTGATCTCGATCTTCATCGACCGGCTGCTGCGCGGCAGCGCGCTCGGCGTCCACGGCGACGGCCAGCAGGCCCGCGACTTCGTCTACGTGCTCGACGTGGTGCGCTTCCTGCTCGCCGGCATGGAGGAGGCCGACGGGGCGCACGTCTACAACGTCTGCACCGGCAGCCCGACCACCATCCTGCAGCTGGCGCGGGTGCTGGCCGTGCTGCACGGCAGCAGCCCGCGCATCGACCACCTGCCGCCGCGCGCCGGGGACATCCACACCTCGCTCGGCGACCCGGCCCGCGCGCGCCGGGCGCTGCGCTGCGCGCCGCAGTGGAGCCTCGCCGACGGGCTGCGGATGACGCTGCAGCACCAGGCGGCGCTGCGCCAGGCGGCGTGATTGCGCCGCACGACCCACCCCGATAGGAGCAACCGAGATGGACCAGGCACGCTTCGGCAACAGCCGCTTCTTCCACAGCAGCGAGGGCTGGCACGCGATCCTGCGGCCCACCGACGCGACCACGCTCGCGATGTTGCAGGTGGCCTACCGGGTGATCCCGGGGGAGGGCCTGGTGGTCGGGCCGCTGGCCGACCGGCGGCGGCTCGAACGCTGGTTCGACGGCTTCATCGCCACCTACGGTCGCCACCGCCACAACCCCGGCGAGCTGCCGGAGTTCAGGCTGCCGAAGTACCGCCCGTGCCCGCGCGACCACGCGGCGCCGCGTGCTGCGGACGGCGTCGTGCAGGCGTAGTCCGCCGAACCCGTGGCGGCGGCCCGGCCGGGCCGCCTCCGCCAGCCCCCTCGTTCTCCCCGTTGCTGCCGGTGCGGCTACCATGGGCGCAGGCCAGCGGCGCCGGCTTTACGTTTACGTAAACGTCGCTATCCGGTAGATTGGCACGCTGCACCGCGGGGCCGCCCGCGGCAGGACAACGCCCGGCGCCCGCGCCGGACCACCGCTGCAGGGGGACCCCGTGAGCCAGAGCTACCCGTCGCTGAACTTCGACCTCGGCGAGACTGCCGACCTGCTGCGCGATGCCGTGCACGCCTTCGCCCGCGACGAAATCGCGCCGCGCGCCGCGCAGATCGACCACGACAACCAGTTCCCGGCGGACCTGTGGCGCAAGTTCGGCGACATGGGCCTGCTCGGCATCACCGTCGAGGAGGAGTACGGCGGCGCCGGCATGGGCTACCTCGAGCACATGCTCGCGATGGAGGAGATCAGCCGCGCGTCGGCCTCGGTCGGGCTCTCCTACGGCGCCCACTCGAACCTCTGCGTGAACCAGATCCGCCGCAACGGCAACGCGGCGCAGAAGCAGAAGTACCTGCCCGGGCTGATCAGCGGCGAGCAGGTCGGCGCGCTGGCGATGAGCGAGCCGGGCGCCGGCTCCGACGTGGTCTCGATGCGCACCCGCGCCGACAAGCGCGGCGACCGCTACGTGCTGAACGGCAACAAGATGTGGATCACCAACGGCCCCGACGCCGACACGCTGGTGGTCTACGCCAAGACCGACCCCAACGCCGGGCCGCGCGGGATCACCGCGTTCCTGGTCGAGAAGGGGATGCCCGGGTTCTCGACCGCGCAGAAGCTAGACAAGCTCGGCATGCGCGGCTCGAACACCTGCGAGCTGGTGTTCCAGGACTGCGAGGTGCCCGAGGAGAACGTCCTCGGCCAGGTCGGGCGCGGCGTCAACGTGCTGATGAGCGGCCTCGACTACGAGCGCGCGGTGCTCGCCGCCGGGCCGCTCGGCATCATGCAGGCGTGCATGGACGTGGTCGTGCCGTACCTGCACGAGCGCGAGCAGTTCGGCCAGCCGATCGGCACCTTCCAGCTGATGCAGGGCAAGCTGGCCGACATGTACACGACGCTGAACGCGTCCCGCGCCTACGTCTACGCGGTCGGCAAGGCGTGCGACCGCGGCGAGACCACGCGCAAGGACGCCGCCGGGGCGATCCTCTACGCCGCCGAGAAGGCGACCTGGATGGCGCTCGAGGCGATCCAGTGCCTCGGCGGCAACGGCTACATCAACGAGTACCCGACCGGGCGCCTGCTGCGCGACGCCAAGCTGTACGAGATCGGCGCCGGCACCAGCGAGATCCGGCGCATGCTGATCGGCCGCGAGCTGTTCGGCGAGACCGGTTGAGCGCGTCCCGATGGGAGTCCTGAAATCCTCGCTGGACATGCGCTCGGCCGCGGCGCAGGGCAACGCCGCGCGGATGCGCGAGCTGGTCGACGACCTGCGCGCCAAGGTCGCCCAGGTCAGCCTCGGCGGCGGCGAGCGCGCCCGCGCCAAGCACGTCGAGCGCGGCAAGCTGCTGCCGCGCGACCGCGTGCGCACGCTGCTCGACGTCGGCTCGCCGTTCCTCGAGCTGTCGCAGCTCGCCGCCTGGGACATGTACTCGAAGGACGTCGCCGCCGCCGGCGTGATCACCGGCATCAGCCGGGTCGCCGGGATCGAGTGCATGATCGTCGCCAACGACGCCACGGTGAAGGGCGGCAGCTACTTCCCGCTGACCGTGAAGAAGCACCTGCGCGCGCAGGAGATCGCCGCCGCCTGCCGGCTGCCGTGCGTCTACCTGGTCGACTCGGGCGGGGCCAACCTGCCGACCCAGGACGAGGTGTTCCCCGACCGCGACCACTTCGGCCGCATCTTCTACAACCAGGCCAACATGTCCGCCGCCGGGATCCCCCAGATCGCCGTGGTCATGGGATCGTGCACGGCCGGCGGCGCCTACGTGCCGGCCATGTCCGACGAAGCGATCATCGTGCGCAACCAGGGCAC
>DATCZX010000095.1:0-15564 GCA_036525695.1 Gammaproteobacteria bacterium
GGCTGTTGGCGCTGCTCGCCGACCCGGCCCCGCACGGTGCCGACAGCGCCGCGCCCGAGCACCCTTGGCGCGAGGCGCTGTCGGCGATCTTCGTCCGCGCCCCCGGCTACGGCACCCGCTGCTCGACCCTGCTGCTGGTCGACCGGGCGGGCGCGGCGCACTTCGTCGAGCGGCGCTTCGACGCCGACGGGAGCCTCGCCGGCAGCAGCCGCGAGCGCTGGCGGCTCGCGCCCGGCGGGCCGGGCCCGGCATGAGCGCACCCTGGGAGCACCCGGCCAACCGCGCCTGGATCGAGCGCGACCTCGCGGTGCTGTGGCACCCGTGCACGCAGATGCAGGACCACGAGGCGCTGCCGCCGGTGCCGATCCGGCGGGCCGCGGGCGTCTGGCTCGAGGACTTCGCCGGGCACCGCTACCTGGACGCGGTCAGCTCCTGGTGGGTCAACCTGTTCGGCCACGCCAACCCGCGCATCAACGCCGCGGTGAAGGCGCAGCTGGACCGGCTCGAGCACGTGATCCTGGCCGGCTTCAGCCACGCCCCGGTCATCGAGCTCTCCGAGCGGCTGGTCGCGCTGGCACCGCCCGGGCTGCCGCGCGTGTTCTACGCCGACAACGGCTCGGCCGGCGTCGAGGTGGCGCTGAAGATGAGCTACCACTACTGGCGCAACAGCGGCCGTCCGGGCAAGCGCCGCTTCGTCGCGCTCGAGCACGGCTACCACGGCGAGACCCTCGGGGCGCTGGCGGTCGGCGCGGTGCCGCTGTACCGCGAGACCTACGGCCCGCTGCTGCTCGACGTGCTCACCGCGGCGTCGCCCGACGCCTCGGCGCGCGAACCAGGCGAGAGCTGGGCCGACTGCGCCGAGCGCCGCGCGCTGGAGATGGAGGCGCTGCTGGCGCGCCACCACGACGAGGTCTGCGCGGTGATCGTCGAGCCGCTGGTGCAGTGCGCCGGCGGCATGCGCATGCACCACCCGGTCTACCTGCAGCGGCTGCGCGCGGCCTGCGACCGCTACGCCGTGCACCTGATCGCCGACGAGATCGCCGTCGGCTTCGGCCGCACCGGCACGCTGTTCGCCTGCGAGCAGGCCGGCATCCGCCCCGACTTCCTCTGCCTGTCGAAGGGGCTGACCGGGGGCTACCTGCCGCTGGCCGCGGTGCTGACCACCGAGACCATCTACCAGGCCTTCTACGACGACTACGCCAAGCTGACCGCGTTCCTGCACTCGCACAGCTACACCGGCAACCCGCTGGCCTGCGCGGCGGCGCTGGAGACGCTGAACATCTTCGCCGAGGAGGGCGTGCTGGAGCGGAACCGCGCCTTCGCCCGCTGCATGGGCGACGCCTGTGCCGACCTCGCCGACCACCCGCACGTCGCCGAGGTGCGCCAGACCGGGATGATCCTGGCCATCGAGATGGTGCGCGACAAGGGCGCGCGCGAGGCCTACCCGTGGCAGGAGCGGCGCGGGCGGCGGGTCTACCGCCACGCGCTCGAGCAGGGCGTGCTGCTGCGCCCGCTGGGCGACGTGATCTACCTGATGCCGCCGTACGTGATGACCCCGGAACAGCTCGAGCAGGTCGTCGACGTGGCCCGCGACGGCATCGCGCTGGCAACGCGCGACTGAGCGGCGACGGTGCGCGCCCCCCGCGTCCACGTGCCCGGCCCGCTCGCCGCGGGCAGCGAGGTCACCCTCCCCGAGGCCGCCGCCCACCACCTGGCGCGGGTGCTGCGACTGGCGCCGGGAGCCGAGCTCACGCTGTTCGATGGCAGCGGCGGGGAGTACCCGGCGACGCTGCTCGCGGTCGGCAGGCAGCGCGTCAGCGCGCGCCTCGGCGCGCACCTGGCACGCGAGGTCGAGCTGCCGCTGCGCGTGGTGCTGGCGCAGGCGGTGTCACGCGGCGACCGCATGGACCTGACGCTGCAGAAGGCGGTCGAGCTCGGCTGCGCCGGGATCGTGCCGCTGCTGACCGCGCGCGCGGCACCGCTGCCCTCCGGCCCGCGGCTGCAGCGCCGGTTGGCGCACTGGCAGGGGATCGTCACCAGCGCCTGCGAGCAGAGCGGGCGCAACCGCGTGCCGGCGGTCGCGCCACCGCTGGCACTGGGCGCGTGGCTGGCGCAGCCGGCGGCGGGTTTGCGGCTGGTGCTCGATCCCGACGGCGGGCGGCCGCTGCGCGAGCTCGCACCACCGGCGGACGGCACGCTGGCGCTGCTGGTCGGGCCCGAGGGCGGCCTCGCCCCGGAGGAGCTGGCCGCGGCGCGCGCCGCCGGCTGCCTGCCGCTCGGCCTCGGTCCCCGCGTGCTGCGCACCGAGACCGCGGCGCTGGCGGCGCTGGCGCAGGTGCAGTGCCTGTGGACCGCGGAGGTCTAGCGCAGGCTGCTGGCGTAGTGCGCCAGCGCCTCGAGCTGCGCCTCGTCGAACCCGGACACCGCCGCCGTCATCTCCGCGCTGCCGCGCCTGGGGTCGCGTGCACGGTAGCCGTTCAGGGCGTTGACCAGGTACTCGGGCTGCTGCCCGGCGAGCCGCGCGTAACCCGGCTCCCCGCGGCCGTCGGCGGCGTGGCAGCGCAGGCAGCCCTCGCGGTAGAGGCCGGCGCCGCGCGCGGCCAGCCGCGCGTTGTACTCCGCCGGCCGCAGCGCGCTGGCGGCGAAGTGCAGCGCCAGGCCGACCTTGTCGGCGTCGCTCATGTTCAGCGCCAGCGGCACCATCACGTAGTGGTTGCGCCGGCCGTCGGCGAAGCGCTGCAGCTGCTCCAGCAGGTAGGCCGGGTTCTGCCCGGCGAGCTTCGGCACGTAGGCGCGCGTGCTGTTGCCGTCCTCCCCGTGGCACTGCGCGCAGAAGACGGCGCGCCCGGCCCCGTCGCGTCGCGCCTGCTCCAGCCGCGCCGGGTCGGCCCGGGTGGCCTCGAAGGCGGCGAGCAGCGCGGCCGGGATGACGGGCTGGCGCGGCTGCGCTGCCGCCGGCAGTGCCAGCAGCAGGCCGAGCAGCAGCAGCGCTCCGAATCGCACCCACCACCCCCGGGCTGCGGGCCGCATCGCCGCGGCGCCGGCGCTCAGGCCGTTTCCTGCAGGCGCGCCTCGAGCGCCTCCAGGTCGGGGATCGACACCGGCCGGTCGTCGACGCGGGCCTCGAGCAGCACCGGGGTGGCCGCCCCGTCGCCGGGCGCCGCCCCCTCCTGCAGCGTCTCTGCGGCGACCACCAGCAGGTGCGGGATGGCGCTGGCCGCGAGGGCGTAGTAGCCGGTCCCGGCCTGCGCACCGATCGCGTTGAGCACCACCAGCTGGGCCCCGCGCCCGGGCCTGGCGAAGGGGTCGCCGCACAGCGTCTCGAACGCCAGCACCTGCAGCTGCTGGCCACGCCAGTCGACGCTGCCCAGCCGCCAGGGCGCCTGCGGGTCGGGGTTCTCCGGCGCACGGTAGGGGACCACCTCCGCGACCGCCGCGTTGGGCAGCAGCAGCGAGCGCCCGCCCTGCAGCGGCACCACCAGGCAGCGCACCGGGGTCTGGCCGGTCTCAGGCATCGGCAGGTTCCTCCTGGCGGCCCGCCAGCTCGCGGATGTTCTCGAGCAGCTCGGTGTCCTGGTACGGCTTGCCGAGGAAGCGGTTGACGCCGATCGCCTCGCCGCGCAGGCGGTGCTTGTCGCCGGTACGCGAGGTGATCATGATGATCGGCAGGTGCGCCAGCGCCGGGTCGCTGCGGATGTGCTGGGCCAGCTCGAAGCCGTCCATGCGCGGCATCTCGATGTCCAGCAGCATCACGTCCGGCACCTGCTCCTGCAGCTGGTTCAGCGCGTCGACCCCGTCCTTGGCCGTGGACACCTCGAAGTCGTTGCGCTCGAGCAGGCGGCTGGTGACGCGGCGCACGGTGATCGAGTCGTCGACGATCATCACCCGCGTGCGCCGCGACGGGGCCACCGCCGCACCCTCGGCCGCGAGCGGCGCCGCGCCCGCCTCCTGCAGCATGCCCATGCGTACCAGCGCCGCGGTGTCGAGGATCAGCGCGACCCGACCGTCGACCAGGATGGTCGCGCCGAACAGGCCGCGCACGGTGCTGAGCTGCGGGCCGAGCGGCTTGACCACGATCTCGCGGCTGCCGACCAGGTCGTCGACGTGCAGCGCGAGCCCCTGCTCGCCGCTGCGCACCAGCAGCAGCGGGATGCGCCGGTCGGGCGCCTCCACGCGCGGCGCGCCGAGCCCGAGCAGCGACCCGAGGTGGCGCACCTGGTAGTCGTTGCCGGCATGGGTGTAGTGGCGCTGGTCGCCGTCGTAGTAGGCCTGCAGCTCGTCGCCGCGCAGCCGCACGATGCCCATGATGCCGGTCAGCGGGATCGCGAACAGGTCGTCGGCGACGTTGACCAGCAGCGCGCGGGTGACCGCCAGCGTGAACGGCAGGCGGATGTAGAAGCTGGCGCCGAGGCCGAGCTTGGAGTTGATCTCGACGCTGCCGCCGAGCTGCCGGGTCTCGCTGATCACCACGTCCATGCCGACGCCGCGACCGGAGACCTGGGTCACCTGCTCGGCGGTGCTGACGCCCGATTCGAAGATGTACTGCAGCAGGTCGTGCTCGGAGATCTCGGCGTCGGGCGCCAGCAGGCCGCGCTCGATCGCCTTGTTGCGCACCTTGACGGTGTCGATGCCGGCACCGTCGTCCTTGACCCGGAAGACGATGTCGGAGCCGTCGCGGTCGACGGTCAGCGTGATCTTGCCGGTCTGCGCCTTGCCGGCGGCGCGGCGCGCCTCCGGGCTCTCGATGCCGTGCGCGATGGAGTTGCGGATCAGGTGTTCGAGCGGTGCCACGATGCGGTCGACGACGGCGCTGTCGACCTCGCTCTCCTCGCCCTGGACCCACAGCTCGACCTGCTTGCCGAGGTCGGCGCTGACCTGGCGCACGATGCGCCGCATCCGCGGCACCAGCCGCGAGAACGGCATCATCCGCGCCTGCATCAGCCCCTGGGTCAGCTCGGTGTTGACCCGCGACTGCTGCAGCAGCAGCGTGTCGCTCTCGCGCGACAGGTCGGTCAGCAGCTCGCGGATGTTGCTGAGATCCTCGAGGCTCTCGAGCAGCGCCCGCGACAGCGTCTGCAGCGCCGAGTAGCGGTCCATCTCGAGCGGGTCGAAGTCGTCGACCGTGCGCCCCTCGGCCTCGAGCCGGGAGAGGATCTGGCCCTCGGCCTCGATCTCCAGCTTGCGCAACTGCTCGCGCAAGCGGGTCGCGGTCTGGTCCAGCTCGCCGAGGTTGAAGCGCAGCACGCTGTTCTGCTGCTCCAGCCGCGCGCGGTAGATGCTGACCTCGCCGGCCAGGTTGACCAGGCGGTTGAGCAGGTCGGCGCGCACCCGGATCTGCTCCTGCTGCTGGGCCGGGGCGTGGACCGGCGCCGCGGGCTGCGGCGCCTCGCCCTCGGTCGCCGGGCGCGCCGGTTCCCAGCTCTTCTCCTGCACCACCGGCGGCGGCGGCGTGAACTCCTCGCTGACGGCTGCCGGCGCACGCCCCTCGCCGAGCGCCACCAGCGCCTCCTGCAGGTCGGTGGCCGGCGCCAGCGGCTGCCGTGCGCGCACCGCCTCGAGCATCGTGACCAGGCGGTCGATCGCCCGGTTCAGCGTCGTGAACAGCGCCGGCTCCGGTTCCAGCCGTCCTTCGACCACCCCGGTCAGCAGCGATTCCGCGGCGTGGCTCAGGTCGCCCATCGGCGTCACCCCGGCCATCCGGGAGCCGCCCTTCAGCGTGTGCAGCTGGCGCTGCAGCAGCGCGATCGCCTCGCGGTCGCTCACCTCCTCCTGCCAGCGGTGCACCGTCGCCTCGGCCTGGTCGAGCAGCTCGGCGCCCTCGTCGAGGAAGATCTCGAGCAGGTCCGCGTCGATCTCCGCGGGCAGGCTCCAGCTCGCCGCGGGGGCGGCCTGCGGGCGCGGCGCGCCGCCGCTGGCCAGGTCGTGCAGGTCCTCGAGCAGTTCGTCGGCGGCCAGCAGCGGCTGCTGCTGCTGCACCGCCTCGAGCATCCCCGCGAGCCGGTCGACCGCCCGGTTCAGCGTCGTGAACAGCGCCGTGTCCGGCTCCAGGCGCCCGTCGACCACGCCGGTCAGCAGCGATTCCGCGGCGTGGCTCAGGTCGCCCATCGGCGTCACCCCGGCCATCCGCGCGCCGCCCTTCAGCGTGTGCAGCTGGCGCTGCAGCAGCGCGATCGCCTCGCGGTCGCCCACCTCCTCCTGCCAGCGGTGCACCGTCGCCTCGGCCTGGTCGAGCAGCTCGGCGCCCTCGTCGAGGAAGATCTGCAACAGCTCCGGATCGACCTCGGCGGACGGCTGCCAGGCGGCGCTGGGGGGCGTTGCGGGCGCAGGCGCCGCGGGCGCCGCGGGCGGCTCTGGCGCCTGCTCGACCGCGCTCGACCTGGCCAGTGCGGCGAGTTGCTCGAGCAGTTCGCCGGCCGGGGCGATCGGGCGCAGCACGGCGAGGTTGTCGAACATGCGGGTCAGGTCCTCGGTGGCCTGGTCCAGGGCCGACAGCACCTCGGGCCCGGCAGCATGCTGGCGTTCGACCAGCGCCTTGAGCAGGCCACCGAGGGCCGCCACCAGCTCGGCCAACGGCGTGGCGGCGCACTCCTCGGCCAGCGTCTGCACCTCGCTCACCGCGGGCAACAGGCCGGCCAGCGGGGCGATGTCCGCCGATACGCTGACCCAGCGGCTGACCGCGTCCTCGAGGGCGTCGAGCAGGTCGGCCCCGGCATGCAGCAGGCTGTCGGTCGGTACCGCCTCGGGGGCGCGACCGGCAGCCAGTTCCTCGCTGGGCGCCGCGGCCGCCGCCGGCGCGGCATGCGCCCGCTCCAGCCACGCGTCGACCTCCGGCAGCGGCGCACCGCCGGTGGCCAGCGCGTCGAGGCAGGCGGCCACCAGCTCGGCGGCCTCGTCGAGCAGGTCCAGATCGCTCGCGGCGAGGGCGGCCCCGGCTGCGCGCAACGGCTTGAAGCGCTCCTCCAGGGCCCCGGCAACCCTGGCGATCGGCTTCGCCTCGGCCATGCTCGAGCTGCCGCGCAGGGTGTGCAGCGCGCGCAGCAGCGCCTCGCTCGGCACCGGCAGCGGCTCCGTGCCCTGCCGCGCGCTGGCCACGGCATCGCGCACCACCGCGAGGTGACCATCGCACTCCGACCGGTAGATCCCGTAGAGCACCGGGTTCATCGCCGGCGCCGCGGGCGCGGCGGGCGGGGGCTCCGGCGCGGCGGGCGGTGCTGCCGCTGGGGTGGCCGCCTGACCGGCACCCAGCGCCTCGGCCTGGCGCATCAGCAGGCCCACGCGGGCCCCCGGTGACGGCCCGCCGCGCAGCTGCTCGACCAGCGCCGGCAGCAGCTCGACCGCCTGGCACACCAGCCCGGTCAGCTCCGCCCCCGCCTGCCGCGTGCCGTCGATCACCCGGTTCAGCAGGCTCTCGAACGACCACGCGAACTCGCCCATCAGCAGCGCGCCGACCAGCCGGCCGCTCCCCTTCAGCGTGTGGAACGCCCGCCGGATCTCCGCCACCAGCTCGGTGTCCCCCGGGCTCGCGCGCCAGCGCGGCGCCCGCTCGGCGAGCTCGCCGACCACCTCGTCGGCCTCCTCCAGGAAGATCTCCAGCGTCTCCGGGTCGAACTCCTCGCTCAGCACCGGCACGTCCGGCTGCCACGCGTCCGCGCTCTCCGCCTCCGCTGCCGCGGCGACGCCCGGCGGCTCCGCCACCACCTCCACCGGCGCCTCGGCCGCGACCGGCGCCTCGGGTTCGACCCCGGACGGCGCCTCGAGCTCGACCTCGACCGGCTCGTCGCCGTCCCAGGTCAGCGTCTCCTCCGGCGTCGCGGCGACCTCGACCCCCGCCTCCGGCTCTTCGGGCGGCGGCGCCAGCTCCAGCTCCTCCGCGGCCGCCGCGGCCGCGGGCTCCTCGGCGGCGAGTGCCGCCGGGCCGGCGTCAGCGGCGGCCGCCGTGTCGCCCCCGAGCGATGGCACCGCGGCGGCGAGCAGGCCGCCCAGGCGCGCCTCGGCGGCGGCGACGAACGCCTCGCCCGACTGCTCCTTGCGGAACGCCTGCAGCGCGGACTCCAGCGCGGTGATGATGTCGGCCAGCTGCTCGAGCTGCTCCCCGGCGAGCAGCTGCTCGGCCTCGTGCTGCGCCTGCTCCAGGTAGCCGGCCAGCTGCCCGAGCAGCAGCGCCGGGCGGCTGCGGCCGATCGCGTGCATCGCCCCGGCCAGCGCGAGCAGGCGTGCCGGCAGCTCGGCCAGGGCGGTGGCGGAGGCCTCGCCGCCGACGATCGCCAGCACCGTGTCGCGGATCCCGTCCATTTCGCCGGCGGCCACGCCGTAGGCGGCGCGCGCGACCTGGCGGCGCTCGAGTTCGGTCATCAGGCACTGCCGGACGCCACCCTGCAGCCCGCTCGACTCGCTCTCGGGGAGCTGCGCGATGGCATCGGAGACGCGCAGGCTGAAGCCCGACTCGTCCATCATCTCGGCCAGGTAGGAGTCGACGTGCAGCAGCACCTGGGCGACGTCGACGACCCGCTCCTCGGTCGCCTCGAGGGTGCCCGCGACCATCTCCCTGACCCGGGCGCGCTGCTCGCGCAGCGCCGTCGACAGCGGGTGCAGCGCCATCATCCCCAGCGTGTCGGCCATGCGCCCGAGGTTCTCCTCGAGCGGGGCGAGGTCGGCCGGCTGCGCCGCGCTGCTGGCGCCGAAGATCTCGATCACGTCCTTGGCCCGGTTGTAGTCCTCCTTGACCCCGGTCGCGACGCTGCGCAGCACGCTGGCATCCGGGCCGCTGAGGCGCTGGCGGACCGCCTCGATCTCCTCGTCGGAGGCGCCACGCCCGGCCAGGTCGAAGGCCGCGAACAGCGCGGCGACCAGCTCGCCGTCCGGAGCGGCCTGGGCGACCCGGTGCAGGACGGCACGGGTCAGGCTCTCGACGCCGTCCAGGTCGACGCCCCGCTCCCCGCCCTGGATCAGCGCCTTCAGCTGGCGGTCGAGCCCGGTCAGCAGACGCTTGAGGTCGGCATCGTGGCGCAGCTGGTCGCCCCCCATCGCCTCGAACAGCCCGCTCGCGGCCCACCACAGGCGGGCCAGTTGCGGCACGCCGGCCGCCTCGCGCAGCAGCTGGCCGACCCGCTGCAGCACGCGGTTGGCGTCGGCGCTGTCCGGGTGCTCGAGCCAGATCAGCAGGGCCTTCTGGTAGGTGCGCCGCACCCGCTCGGCGACCGCCTGGAGCCCCGGGCCGGGCCGGTCCCAGACCGGCGGCAGGGCCTCGAGCGACGGCGTGAACAGGTCCCCGGCCTGCAGCACGGGGTGCCCGGCCAGGCGGCGCAGCTCGTTGATCTCCGGCAGCAGCGCCTCGG
Organism: Gammaproteobacteria bacterium; assembly: GCA_036525695.1. GTDB lineage: Bacteria > Pseudomonadota > Gammaproteobacteria > QNFN01 > QNFN01 > DATCZX01. The sequence goes on from DATCZX010000095.1 coordinate 9,336, forward strand.
GCAGGTCACGGCCCTCGGACTGCAGGTACTCGAGGTAGGAGGGGAGCTGCAGCAGCCCGCGCATCAGCGCCTCGAAGGCGACCTCGCTGCGCTCGACCTGCCCGCTCTGCAGGCCTCGGACCAGGACCAGCATCTGCTCGGCGAACAGGATCGCGCCGGGCACGTCGACGATGCGCAGCGTGCCCGCGACCTGCTGCAGGGCGTCGGCGCAGTTGCCCAGCTCGCCCTCGTCGCCGGTGTTCTCGACGAAGAACTCGAGCGACTGGGTCGCCTGCTTCAGCGTCTCGTTGAGCTCGCCGCGCAACCAGTCCAGCGCCTGGGTGCTCGGGCCAGCGGCATCCGTCATCGCACGGCTCCTGTGGCGGCACGTGGGCGCGAGTGCGCCATGGCGGTCGCGCCCGCGCCGCTCAGCCCGCGGCCTCCGGCAGCTTGAACCCGGCCACCGAGTCACGCAGCTGCTCGGCCAGCTCGGCGAGCTGGCCGATCGCGTTGGCGGTCTCGTTGGTGCCCGCGGTGGTCTGCGTGGTGATCTCGCGGATGCCGCCCATCGTGGTGGACAGGTCGGCCGCCATGCTGGCCTCGTTGCGGGCGGTCTGGGCGATGCGCTGGATCAGCTCGTAGAGCTGGTTCGACACCGACTCGATCTCCTCCAGCGCCTTGCCGGCGTCGGCCGCCAGCTGCGCCCCGCTGACCACGTTGGCGGTGCTGCGCTCCATCGAGGTGACCGCCTCGTTGGTGTCGGCCTGGATGGTGTTGATCAGCGCGGCGATCTGCTTGGTCGCGCCGGTCGAGCGCTCCGCCAGGCGCTGCACCTCGTCGGCGACCACGGCGAAGCCGCGACCGGCCTCGCCGGCCATCGCCGCCTGGATCGCCGCGTTCAGCGCCAGGATGTTGGTCTGGTCGGCGATGTCGTTGATCAGCTCGACGATCGCGCCGATCTCCTGCGAGCTCTCGCCGAGGCGCTTGATCCGTTTCGAGGTCTCCTGGATCTGCTCGCGGATGGTGTCCATGCCGCTGATGCTGCTGCGCACCACCTGGCCGCCCTGGTGGGCGATCTCCACCGAGCGTTGCGCCACGTCGGCCGAGTCGCCGGCCTCGCGCGACACCGTCTCCATCGACTGCGCCATCGCGCTGATGCGCGCGCTGGCCGCGCCGATCTGCTCGGCCTGCTGCTGGCTCGCCTCGGCCAGCTGCAGCGTCGTCGCCCGGCTCTGCTGGGCGGCGCCGGTGACCTGCTCGGAGGTGGCGTTGATCGAGGTGACCAGGCTGCGCAGCGCGTCGATCGCGTAGTTGACCGAGTCGGCGATCGCGCCGGTGATCTCCTCGTTGACCGTCGCCTGCTTGCTGAGGTCGCCCTCGGCGAGGTAGCTGAGCTCGTCGAGCAGCTGCAGGATCGCCTCCTGGTTGCGCTGGTTGGTGGCGTCGGCCGCGGCCTTCTGCCGCACCGTCTCAGCGTGGCGCCGGCGCGTGTCTGAGACCGAGATGCCGCCCAGCAGCAGCATCGCGAGCAAGCCGGTAGCCCCGGTGTAGTAGCCGATCTCGGCGGTCACGAAGCGGCTGGCCTGCAGGTCGACGATCGACTCCTCGAGCGACAGTCCGGCCTGCTCCAGCCGCTGGCCGAGGCTGACCACCAGCACGGCCGACTCGCGCGCGGCATACAGGTCGGGCAACCGCTCCTCGAGCTCGTACATCAGTTCGCCGAGCGCGAAGAAGATCTCGACCGCGCTGTCGAGGAGCTCCCGCGACGGGCCGTCGGCCACGCGCCGGACCTTCAGCTCCGTGCTGCCCGAGACCAGCGCGTCGAGGATTTCGCCGATGTTGGCGACGTTGACGATCATCTGCGTGGCCGCCTCCTCTTGCGCCTCTTGGCCGAGGGTCGGATCGCGCAGCAGCCGGGCCAGGTCGCGGGCAATGTGCGAGTTGAACAGGATCAGGTCGCCGACACGGGCGATCTGCTCGGCACGCGCGTTGTTCTCGACCAGGCTGTCGACCAGCTCCTGCAGCGCCTCGCGCAGTGCCGGGATGTGCTCCTGTTCGATCTCTCCTGCGAGCTTGTAGACGTTGGCCAGCGGCGTGCGCGCCTCGAGCACGTCGTTCAGCTGCTCGGCGACCTCGTTCCAGGCCGCCTCGGTGACGGCGATCCGCTCGAGCACGGCCGGGTCCGTGTAGGTGATGGTATGCAACGCATGGCCCGCCGCGGCCGGCTTGGCGGACTGCGCGTCGTCATGGGCCTTGCCTTCGGCATGACCGTGTTCACCCTCCTCCGCGTGCTCCGCTTCGACGGTACGGCCGAGGTCGGTCTCGGAGATGATGCGCCCGGCCTGACCACCGAGGTGCGCGATCGAGGCATCGATCTCCGTCGCCAGCTGGCGCAACTTCGGGTAGGTGTCGAAGTCGCCGCGGGTCACGCGGTTGGCGAGCTGGGCCAGCTCCGGGGTGTTCAGGCGGACATCGCGCACGTGGATCAGCGACTCGCTGTCCTCGGCCTCCAATTCGGCCACGGTCGCGAAGGTGTAGAGCGCGAAGCCGAGCGACGCGACCATGATCACGGCGAGCAGGAAAAAGAATGTCCTGCGCTCACCCCTGGTGCCCGTCGCGGTATTGCCATTGCTCATCGAGCGGTCCCCCTAGCTGCGGTTCTTGGATTGCTGGTCATGAGTGTGGCGGCACGCGCTCAGGCTGCCGCCTGGATGAAGCCGCCATGCGTGGCAAGCCGGGCGAAATCGAAGATCGGCCAGACGCTGTCGCCGACCCGGAAGCCTTCGGTCAGGTACGGGTGCAGCGCCGGGTCGACGGCCGGCAGTTCCGCGGTGCGCGCCTCGACGTCGATCTGCTGCAGGCCGCTGACCGCGCTGACCAGCACGCCGCTGGAAAAGTCACCGTTGCGGATCGCCAGCACCCGCACCGCGGCATCCTGCGGCGTCGGCTCTGCGCCCAGGAAGCCCTGCAGGTCCATCACCGGGAGCAGGTTGCCGCGCACGTTGGCGATGCCGAGGACCCAGGGCTTGGTCAGCGGGACCCGGGTCAGCAGCGGCAGCGTCAGGATCTCCTCGACCTGGTCGAGCGGGGCGAGCAGCGGCTGCTGGCCCAGGCGGAAGGCGATCCCGCGCCAGTAGGCCCGCGCCTCCTGCTGCATCGGCAGGCCGCGTGCGCGCTCGAGGCAGCGCCGCTCCAGCTCGTGCAGCAGGGCCAGCGGATCGTCGTGGGTACCGGTCACGCGCCGGCCCTCAGTCCCCGAGCAGGGCCCGGACCTTGGCGACCAGGTCACTCTCGGTCACCGGCTTGGCCAGGTAGTCCTTCGCGCCCTGGCGCAACCCCCAGACCTTGTCGGTGTCCTGGCTCTTGGTCGAGACGATGATGATCGGGATGTCCTTGGTCTGCGGGTCGCGGGTCAGCTGGCGGGTGACCTGGAAACCGTTCAGGCCCGGCATCACGATGTCCATCAGGATCAGGTCGGGATGCTCGGACCGCGCCAGCGCGATTCCGGCCTCGCCGCTCTCGGCGCTGATGCACTGGATGCCGTGCTTCTCCAGCATCCCCGTGAGGACGTGGATCTCGGTGGGTGAATCGTCGACGATCAGGACCTTGGCCATCTCTCCTCCCTAGATGCTGTGCGGCCTGCTCAAGCCTCTCCCGCCTCCTTGCTCACGTAGCGGCGGATCGCGCCGAGCAGGTCCTCGCGGGTGAACGGCTTGGTCAGGTACTGCTCGGAACCGACGATGCGCCCGCGTGCCTTGTCGAACAGGCCGTCCTTGCTCGACAGCATGATCACCGGGATGTTGCGGAACTCGCGGTTGTTCTTGATCAGCGCGCAGGTCTGGTAGCCGTCGAGGCGCGGCATCATGATGTCGACGAAGATGATGTCCGGCCGCTCGTCGGCGATCTTCGACAGCGACTCGTAGCCGTCGGTCGCGGTCACCACCTCGAAGCCCTCGCGCTTGAGCAGGGTCTCGGCGGTCCGCCGGATGGTCTTGCTGTCGTCGATGACCATCACCTTGAGCCCGTTGCTGCCGGCAGTGTTTTCAGTCTCTTCCGTCATCATCCTGTTTCCGCGGCGCGCTTTCCCGGCCGACCGTTGTCTACGGCCGTGCCGCCTCGACCTGCATTTGGGAGGGGCGCACCCAGTGGTGCATGGTGAAGTTCCCGCCGGGTGCGCACATGGCCATTTCGTGTTTCGTTGACAGCAGCTGGACCCAAGCCACGGCACCGGTGACGGCTTGCTGGCAGCTATAATAAGTTATCACAAGCGCCCACCTCCCGGACAATCCACCGCAGGCCCCCAGCCTGCTCGGAGCGACTGATGCAACCCGAAGACCAGTGTGTCGTGCCGCACCTGACCACTGCGCTCAGCGGGCCGTTGCTGCAGCTCGAGTCGCACCTGCTCGCGCAGCAGCCGCGGATCGAGGCGTGGCTGCGCCGGCAGTGGACGCAGGTGCGGCTGCCGTTCTACAGCTCGGTCGACCTGCGCAATGCCGGGTTCAAGCTCGCCCCGGTGGACACCAACCTGTTCCCGGCCGGCTTCAACAACCTCAACCCGTCGTTCCTGCCGCTGTGCGTGCAGGCGATCCAGGCCGCGGTCGAGCGCCAGTGCCCCACCGCGGCCAGCATCCTGCTGATCCCCGAGAGCCACACGCGCAACCTGTTCTACCTCGAGAGCGTCGCCACGCTGACGGAGATCCTCGGCCAGGCCGGCTTCACGGTGCGCATCGGCACGCTGCTCGAGGAGCCGGACGGGCCGCTCGAGTTCTCCCTGCCCTCGGGGCGGGCGCTGCTGCTCGAGCCGTTGCGGCGCGCCGGCCGGCGTATCGGGGTCGACGGCTTCGACCCGTGCATGGTGCTGCTGAACAACGACCTGGCCGGCGGCCGCCCGGCGATCCTCGAGGACCTCGAGCAGCCGGTGGTGCCGCCGCTCGGGCTCGGCTGGTCGAACCGGCTGAAGTCGCGCCACTTCGCCTACTACCAGGCGGTGGCGAACGAGTTCGCCGAGCTGGTCGGGCTGGACCCGTGGCTGTTCGACCCGCTGAGCCGCAACTGCGGCGAGATCGACTTCATGAAGCGCGAGGGCGAGGACTGCCTGGCGCGCAACATCGACGTGCTGCTGCAGGCGATCGAGCTGAAGTACCGCGAGTACGGCATCGACAAGCGGCCGTTCGTGATCGTCAAGGCGGATGCCGGGACCTACGGCATGGGCATCATGACCGCGCACAGCTCCGAGGAGGTGCGCGCGCTGAACCGCAAGCAGCGCACCCGGATGGCGGCCAGCAAGAGCGGCATCAGCGTCACCCGGGTGATCATGCAGGAGGGGGTCTACACCTTCGAGGACTGGAACGGCGCGGTGGCCGAGCCGGTGGTCTACATGATCGACCGCTTCGTCGTCGGCGGCTTCTACCGCGTGCACACCGCGCGCGGCGCGAACGAGAACCTGAACGCCCCGGGCATGCACTTCGAGGCGCTGGCCTTCGCCGCCAGCTGCAACACCCCCGATCTCGACGGCCTGCCCGACGCCGGCCCGAACCGCTTCTACGCCTACGGCGTGATCGCCCGCCTGGCGCTGCTCGCGGCCAGCCGCGAGCTGGCCGAACATTGACCCGCCGCCGGCAGCGGAGCCGCCCATGAGCCTGCGTCTCGGCGTGGTGATGGACCCGATCGGGTCGATCAAGACCTACAAGGACAGCACCTTCGCGATGCTGCTCGAGGCCCAGGCGCGCGGCTGGGAGCTGCGCTACCTCGAGCTCGGCGACCTCTACCTGGACGACGGCGTCGCCCGCGGGCGCCAGCGCGGGCTCACGGTCAGCGACCGCGACCAGGCGTGGTTCCGCTTCAGCGGCGAGCACGACACCCCGCTCGGCGAGCTCGACGTGATCCTGATGCGCAAGGACCCGCCGTTCGACACCGAGTACGTCTACGCCACCTACCTGCTCGAGCTGGCCGAGGCGGCCGGCGCGCTGGTGGTCAACCGGCCGCAGGCGCTGCGCGACACCAACGAGAAGCTGGCCGTGGCGCACTTCCCGCAGTGCGCGCCGCCGACGCTGGTGAGCCGCGAGGCGGCCCGCCTGCGCGCCTTCGCCGCGAGCCACGGCGACGTGATCCTGAAACCGCTGCACGGCATGGGCGGCACCTCGGTGTTCCGCCTGCGCCCCGGCGACCCGAACCTCAGCGTCGTGCTGGAGACGCTGACCGAGCACGGCACCCGCTACGCGATGGCGCAACGCTTCATCCCCGAGATCAG
>DATCZX010000096.1:0-4042 GCA_036525695.1 Gammaproteobacteria bacterium
AAGGTGCCCCGCTCGCGCACGTACTCCATGTGCCGGTGCCCGGCCCGGTTGTACTCCTGGAACAGCGAGTCCTCGCGCCCGTCGAACTCGAGCGCGTGCACCCCGAGCCGCGCGCACAGCGCGCCGTCGAACGCCGGGGTCGCCTTGACCCAGCGCCCCTCGAGGTAGAACTCGGTGTAGCTGTGCCAGGTGTAGACACTGCCGCCGATCAGCGCCTCGAGGCGCGGCGTGGAGAGGTGGTTGCGGACGTCGGCGTAGCCGACCCGCGCCGGGAGGCCGACGGCGCGGGCGCAGGCGGCGAGCAGCGCCGCCTTGGGGATGCAGAAGCCGCGGCCGGCGGCCAGGCAGGCCCCGGCGCGGTAGTACTCGGGGTCCTCGCCGACGTGGTACGGGTCGTACAGGACCTGGTCGCGGACCGCGTAGTAGAGCCGCACCGCCCGGGCGAGCTCGTCGCGCTCCGCGCCGGCGGCCGCGCGGGCGAAGGCCACGACACCCGGGTCGTCCGCGTCGACGAAGCGGCCGGCGGCCAGGTAGGGGGCGAGATCGTCACGCTGCATCAGCCTGCTCCAGCTCTGCGGGGCGCCCCCGCGGGGCGTATTCATGCTATAAAGCAAGTACTTGTGGGTCGACTACCCAGCGCCAGAGACCGGCGCCGAGCACAGGAAATGGTTGCAGATGAACCCCAGCCAGGACAACTTCCGCGACCTGGTCGAGAACTTCCACGACGGCATCTACTTCGTCGACTGCGATCGCACCATAACCTACTGGAACCGCGGCGCTGAAGAGCTGACCGGCTACAGCGCCGACGAGGTCCTCGGGCGGCGCTGCCTGGACGACATCCTGTGCCACGTCAGCCACAGCGACGTCGACCCGATGTGCGGCAGCCGCTGCCCGCTGGCCGCGAGCATGGACGACGGCACCACCCGCACCGAGCAGGTGTTCCTGAAGCACAAGCGCGGCCACCGCCAGCCGGTGATGGTGCGCACCTCCCCGGTGCGCGACGCCCGCGGTGTCATCGTCGGCGGGGTCGAGATCTTCAGCGACCACAGCGAGGTGCTCGAGACCCGGCAGAAGCTGGCCGATCTCGAGCGCATGGCGCTGCTCGACCCGCTCAGCGAGATCGGCAACCGCCGCTACTTCGAGATGAACCTGCACGCGCGCCTCGACGAGTGGCGCCGTTTCGGACGCCCGTTCGGCCTGCTGCTGCTCGATCTCGACCACTTCAAGGCGGTCAACGACGCCCATGGACACGACATCGGCGACCGGGTCATCCGCATGGTCGCGGACACCCTGGCCTTCAGCTGCCGCAAGTCGGACGTCGCCAGCCGCTGGGGCGGCGAGGAGTTCGTGCTGATCCTCGGCAACCTGGTCTCCGGCGGGCTGCGCGAGGCGACCGAGCGGGTGCGCGCGCTGGTCAAGAAGTCACGCCTGCCGCTGGCCGACGGCAAGTCGCTGAAGGTCACCGTGTCCGGGGGCGCGACCTGGCCGGTCGACGGCGATACCGAGGTGTCGATCATCAAGCGCGCCGATGCCCTGCTCTACCGCAGCAAGAACGCAGGCCGCGACCGCATCAGCTTCGACGACGACCTCGCCGCCTGACCGCGGCCGGCTCACTCGAGCCAGCGCACCAGGAAGTAGACCCGGAACCCCTCCGACGAGATGCACGGGCCGCGCACGCGCGCGGCATGCAGCCCGGCCGCCGGGTCGGCGGCGGCATGCGCCGCGGCCTCGCTGGCGTGGCAGGTGACGCAGTTCTCGGGAAAGCGCTGGCGCCGGCGCACCGGCGCGTAGACCACGGCCGCGCTCTCCGCGATCGCGTCGATGCCGGGGTCGAAGCCGCCGCCGGGCACCTGGGGTCGGCTCAGAAGGCCAGCGCGTCGGCGATCGCCGCGATGCCGGCCGCGGCGCACAGGTCGTCGAGCTCGCCGCCCGGCGCCCCCGAGACCCCGATCGCCCCGACCAGCGAGCCGGCCGACTCGATCGTCAGCCCGCCGCCGAGCGCCAGCGCGCCGGGGATCCCGCGCATCCCGGACTGCGGCGAGCCGGCCTGGGTGTTCTGCGCCAGCTGGGTCGTGTCGGTGCGGAAGCTGACCGCGGTCCACGCCTTGCGGGTCGCCGTCTCCGGGGTGTGCGGCCCGGCGAAGCGGTCGCGCAGCAGCGCCTGCGGGATGCCGCCGCGGTCGACCACGGCGACGGCGACCTGGTAGCCCTCGGCACGGCACTTGGCCAGCGCCGCCTGGGCCGCCTTCAGCGCCGTCTCCGGGGTCAGCATGCGGACGCTGAACAGCGCCTCCTCCTCCGCCTGCGCGGCCTGCAACGGGGCCAGCAGCGCGGCGGTGAGCAGCCATGCGAATCGTGACATCGGTCGTCCTCCTCGAGATCACGCAGGGGTCATCAGCAGTCTAGCAGCCGGCCGGCGCGGCTTGGCTCACGCCCGTCTCCCGGTTGCCCTCGCCACCGCGGCGTGGCACCGACCTGCGTAACCTGCACTGCCCGCACCGGCTGCGGATTCCGCCATGCCCCGCAACCGACCGCCGCCGATCCGGCGCACCGCGATTCCACCCGCGAGCGCCTGCCGATGGGGGGAATCCTGCCCACCCCGGCTTCCGGACAGGCCAGCGCGGCACCCGCGCCAAGCCCTGATAAAGCACGTTATTCAGTGGCCTGGGAGAGTTCAGCGCACCTCTCACGAGGACCGGCGGCAAGCTGGCCCGTGGCTTGCCTTCAGCCCTGCTGTACCACCCACGGTCAACGGCCCGCCGCACGAGGAACCGCAACGATGTCCTTCATCCTGAGCAGTTACGAGAACCAGGTCGCCACCATCACGATGCACAACCTGGCCAAGCACAACGCGCTGAGCGAGCCGATGATCAAGGAGATCCTCGCCGCGATGGAGGGCTTCAGGACGCAGAAGGCGCGCGCCCTGGTGCTGCGCGCCCCGGACGGCGTCAAGGTCTGGTCGGCCGGACACGACGTCAAGGAGTTGCCGTTGACGCGGCGCGACCCGCTGGGCTGGGACGACCCGCTGCGCATGATCGTGCGCGAGATCGAGACCTTCCCGGCCCCGGTCCTGGCGATGGTCGAGGGCGGCGTCTGGGGCGGCGCCTGCGAGGTCGCCTTCGCCTGCGACATGATCATCGCCGAGAGCAACGCGACCTTCGCCGTCACCCCGGCCAAGCTAGGCGTCCCCTACAACACCACCGGCCTGCTCAACTTCCTGCATGCCACCAACCGGATCATCGTCCGCGAGATGGCGTTCACCGCGCAGCCGATCAGCGCCGAGCGCGCCGCCAGCCTCGGCATCGTCAACTACGTGGTCGACAAGGCGCAGCTGCAGGCCAAGGTCGACGAGCTGCTCAAGCACATCCTGCGCAACGCCCCGCTGAGCATCGCGGTGATCAAGGAGCAGTTCCGCATCATGGAGAGCGCCCACTCGATCACCCCGCGCATCTTCGAGCGCATCCAGGGGCTGCGCCGCGCGGTCTACGACAGCAACGACTACCGCGAGGGGCTCACCGCGTTCCTGGAGAAGCGCACGCCGCACTTCACCGGCGAGTGAAGCCCGGGAACGGAGGAGCGGGGCCCGCGTCGGCGCCCTTGTAGGCCGTCGCCTACAGGAATTTCCGCCTCTGCCGACAGACGCGGGGCGGTCGGCCGGCTAGAGTCAGACGCGAACGCTGGAACGACAACAGCGACCGTTCCTCCTTCTGTTGGACCCCTCGACCCGCCGGGCACACGGACCTCCGCCGGCGGGTTCTTTTTTTTCCTGGCGATGCCAGCACGAACCCTCTCCTGCAGCGCGACCCGCGGGCTCACCGCGGCCGGCGCGCAGCGCTGGCGCAGTGCGTGCTGCCGGTGCGGGTCCGCGGGATGCCCGCTCCGCGGGGGCGGGATCCGGCGTACTCTTCCGACGCTGGCCGTGCCCCACGCCCCGGGGTGCGTCACCCGGCGACGGTTCCCCCCCCATCCCCGCAGGACCACGACCATGGCGACAGACCACCGATTCCCACCCCCCGCTGGCGAGCCGCGTCCCGCCTCCCCG
>DATCZX010000097.1:0-2756 GCA_036525695.1 Gammaproteobacteria bacterium
GCCGCCCCGCCCGCCGCGCCGCCGCGGCGGCGGCGGCGGACGGCCTGCGCGTGCGCCCGCTGGCGTGGCTGCTGCGCCACGCCGAGGTGCTGCTGTCGAGCCTCGGGCGGCTGTGGCGCAGCCCGCTGCCGAGCCTGATGACGGTGGCGGTGATCGGCATCGCGCTGGCGCTGCCGGCCGGGCTGCACCTGCTGCTCGAGAACGCGCGCGCGCTGGCCGGCGGCTGGGACGGCTCGGCGCAGGTGTCGCTGTTCCTGCGCCGCGAGCTGGCCAGCGCCGACGCCGAGCGGCTCGCGGCGACGCTGCGCGCGCGCCCCGGGCTGGAGCAGGTGACGCTGCTGCCGCGGGCGGAGGCGCTGGAGGAGTTCCGCCGCCTCTCCGGCTTCGGCGCCGCGCTCGACGCGCTGGCCGACAACCCGCTGCCGGACGTCATCGTGCTGCGCCCGGCGGCCAGCCACGCCGAGCCGGCCGCGGTCGAGCGGCTGGTCGGCGAGCTCGGCACGCTGCCCGGGGTCGAGCGCGCCCAGCTCGACATGCAGTGGGTCAAGCGGCTGCACGCGCTGATGGAGATCGTCCGCCGCGGGGTGCTGGTGATCGCGGTGCTGCTGGGGCTGGCGGTGCTGCTGATCGTCGGCAACACCATCCGCCTGGACATCCAGAACCGCCGCCGCGAGATCGAGGTGGCCAAGCTGATCGGCGCCACCGACGCCTTCATCCGGCGCCCGTTCCTCTACAGCGGGGCGTGGTACGGCCTGCTCGGCGGGGTGGCGGCCTGGCTGCTGGTCAGCGCCGCGCTGTGGGCCACCGCCGGCCCGGTCGAGCGCCTCGCGGTGCTCTACCAGAGCGGCTTCACGCTGGTCGCCGCCGACGCCGGCAGCGTGCTGCTGCTGCTGCTCGGCGGCGCGCTGCTCGGCCTGCTCGGCTCCTGGCTGGCGGTCGGCCGCCACCTGCGCGAGATCGAGCCGAGCTGAGCCCGGCCGGCCGCCCCGGAACTTCGCGCGGGGGGCCCCGTCTAACCTGACGCCACACCTTGGCACTCTCGTGTGACGAGTGCTAATATGCGGATCGCCAAGGAGAAAAGCAGTGATCCAGAACCTGATGCAGTTGCCCGTAGCGAGCCCCGGCGGCAGCCTGGACGGCTACCTGCAGGCGATCGGCCAGATCCCGGTGCTCAGCGCCGAAGAGGAGCGCGAGCTGGCCGAGCGCTGGCGCGAGCAGCACGACCTCGAGGCGGCGCGCACGCTGGTGCTGACCCACCTGCGCTTCGTCGTGCACATCGCCCGCGGCTACAGCGGCTACGGGCTGCCGCTCGGCGACCTGGTGCAGGAGGGCAACGTCGGCCTGATGAAGGCGGTCAAGCGCTTCGACCCGTCGCTGAACGTGCGCTTGGTGTCGTTCGCGGTGCACTGGATCCGCGCCGAGATCCACGAGTTCATCCTGCGCAACTGGCGCATCGTCAAGGTCGCCACCACCAAGGCCCAGCGCAAGCTGTTCTTCAACCTGCGCAAGGCCAAGCAGCGCCTCGGCTGGCTGAACCGCGAGGAGGTCGCCAAAGTCGCCGCCGACCTCGGCGTGCGGCCGGAGCAGGTGGTCGAGATGGAGGCGCGGCTGGGCAGCTACGACACCGCCTTCGACGGCCACGCCGACGACGGCGACGACGCCCCGCCGGCCCCGGCCGCCTACCTCGCCGACCTGCGCGCCGACCCGGCGCTGCAGGTCGAGCAGGACGACAGCGAGCGGCACCAGCGCAAGCGGCTGGCCGCGGCGCTGGCCGGGCTCGACCCGCGCAGCCGGCAGATCCTCGAGCGGCGCTGGCTGCAGGAGCCGAAGGCGACGCTGAAGGAGCTGGCCGAGGTGCACGGGGTCTCGCTCGAGCGCGTCCGCCAGCTGGAGAAGAACGCGCTCGGCAAGCTGCGCAACGCCCTCGCCCACTGACCCCGACCGCTCCACGTGCCCGCCGACCACCTGGGGCTGTTCCTCGCGGTGGTCGCGCTCGGCGCGTGGCTGCAGACCGTCACCGGCTTCGCGCTGGCGCTGACCGTGCTCGGCGCGGTGACCCAGCTGCAGCTGGCGCCGCTGCCGCTGACCGCGATCGTGGTCAGCCTGCTCGGCCTGGCCAGCAGCCTGGTCGCGCTGGCCGGGCACCACCGCGCGATCCGCTGGCGGCTGCTGCTGCCGATCCTGGCCGGGATGCTGCCGACGGTGACGCTCGGGGTCTGGCTGCTCGGCCACCTGCAGGCCGACGGCACCGACACGCTGCGCCGCATCCTCGGCCTGTTCATCCTCGGCGGAGGGGTGCTGCTGCTGCTGAGCCCGCGCACCCGGCCACGCCCCGCGGCCGCGCGCACCGGGGTGCTGGCCGGCCTCCTGGGCGGGCTGTTCGGCGGCCTGTTCGCCGCGCCGACACCCCCGGTGGTGTTCCACCTGTACCGCGAGCCGGCCGCCATCGAGGGCGTCCGCGCGACGCTGTTCGCGGTGATCATCGGCGGCGTGACGCTGCGCATGAGCAGCGTCGCCGGCCTGACCGGGGTCAGCCCGGAGGTGCTGCGGGTGGTGCTGTTCGCGCTGCCGGCAACGCTCGCCGGCAGCCTGCTCGGCCGGGTGCTCAGCCCGCGCCTGTCCGAGCGCGTGCAGCGCCGGGTCGCGCTGCTGCTGCTGACCCTGCTCGGCCTGCCGCTGGCGTTCGGCTGAGCACGACGCCCCCGCGCGCCACGATGCCGGCCAGCGCTCCCCTGCACCTGGCGCTGCCGCAGCGG
>DATCZX010000098.1:0-3754 GCA_036525695.1 Gammaproteobacteria bacterium
CGGCGGCGGCCAGCCGCGACGCGGGGATCTGCCGGCCGACCAGGTAGCGCACCACCGACACCGCGCGCGCGGTGGAGAGCTCCCAGTTCGAGGCGAAGCGCGGGGTGTTGATCGGCACCCGGTCGGTGTGGCCGTCGACCCGCAGGATCCACTCGAGGTCGGGCGGGATCTGCTGCGCGATCGCGCGCAGCGTGGTCGCCAGCCGGTCGAGCTGGGACTGTCCCGCGGGCCCGAGATCCGCGGTGCCGGAGGCGAACAGCAGCTCGGAGGCGAACACGAAGCGGTCGCCCTCGACGCGGATGCCGCGGGTCTCGCCGAGCGCCTCGCGCAGGCGGCCGAAGAACTCCGAGCGGTAGCGCTGCAGCCGGTTGACCTCGCGCGCCAGCGCCAGGTTCAGGCGCTTGCCGAGGTCCTCGATCTCGGCCGCCTGCTCCTGCTTCAGCGCCTCGGCCGCGGCCAGCGCGCGGCCGATCTCGTCGAGCTGCCGGCGCAGCGCGGCGATCTGCCGGTTCAGCAGCGCCAGCTGCGCGCGCGCCTCGGCGGAGATCTGGCGCTCCTCGGCCAGCGCCTCGGCGGTCTGGCGCCCGGCGGTCAGCGCCTGCGACAGCGCCCCGGCCAGCTGCTGGTTGTCGCCGCGCAGTTCGCGGTTCTCGGCACGGCTGCCGGCCAGGGACTGCTCGAGCTCGCTGTTCTGGTTGCGGCTGCCGGCCAGCGCCTGGTCGAGTTCGGCGACCTGCGACTCCAGCGCCTCGCGCACCTGGCGCAGGCCGCCGAGGTCCGACTGCAGCGTGGCGACCTCGGCCTCGCGTGCCGCCAGCTCGGCGGCCAGCTCGGCGTTGGCGGCGACCAGCGACTCCATCCGCTCGGCGAACTCCTCCTTCTCGCCCATCAGCTCGGAGATCAGGCTGGAGAGCGCCGAGGTCTTCGCCCGCAGCGTCTCGTTCTCCTCCTGCGCGAGGCCGAGCTGGCGGGTGATCTCGGCGATCTGCCGGTGCAGGTCGGCCAGCTCGAGGTCCTGCTGCGACACGGTGCGCGACAGGATCGCCTGGGCGATGACGAAGATCAGCAGGACGAAGATCACCACCATCAGCAGCGCGGCGAGCGCGTCGACGTAGCCCGGCCAGATGTCGGGCGTGCGGCGGCTGCGGCGCGCGGCGGCGAACATCGGGGGCGGCTCCGGCGGCTCAGTCGCCGGCGGGCGGGGTGCCGCGCTCGCGCACGCTCTGCTCGAGCAGCTCGTGGGTGCGGCGGATCTCGTGCAGCAGGACGGTGAAGCGGTCGTCCTCGCCGAGCGGCAGCTCCTCCTGCGCGGCGATCGCGCGGCTCGGCTCGTCGATCAGCTGGGTCAGCCCGGAGAGCCACTCCTCGAGGGCGTTGAAGAAGCGGTTCTGCGCCTGCCCGGCGAGGATGTCGAGGAAGCCCAGCACCAGCGAGCCGCCGAGGCCGAACAGCGACGAGCTGAACGCGGTGCCCATGCCGGCCAGCGGTCCGGCGAGCCCCGCCTTGAGCTGCTCGAACATGGTCGCGGCGTCGCCCGCGGTGACCTGCAGCCCGGCGATCACGCCGCCGACCGCGGAGACGGTGCCGAGCAGCCCCCAGAAGGTGCCGAGCAGGCCGAGGAAGATCAGCAGGCCGATCATGTAGCGCGAGATCTCGCGCGCCTCGTCGAGCCGCGCGCGGATGCCGTCGAGCACGGTGCGCAGCGACAGCGCCGAGAGGCTGAAGCGATCCTTGATGCGCCCGGCCAGGTGCCGCGCCAGGCCGCCGAGCAGCCGCGGCTCCTCGGTCAGCGACAGCCCGGTCTGGCCGGTGCGGAACAGGCTGATCCAGCGGATCTCCGGCTCCAGCGCCAGCACCTGCGCCAGGTTGATGCCGATGCCGAGCAGCAGCACGCCGAGGATCAGCGTGTTGAAGCCCCAGTTGGCCAGGAAGGCGGCCTCGAGCGAGGGGTAGAGGGCGGCGCACACCCCGGCGACCAGCGCCAGGTAGACGACCATCCAGAACAGCGAGCGTCTCGGGTTGTACATCGCGCTTCCGCCGGCGTGGGGCCGGGTCGACCGGTCGAGGGAAGACCGCATCATCACCGCCCCGCGGGCGGAGATCAAGCGCGCCCGGGCGGCGGGTCGCCGCGCGCCGGGCGCGCCCGCATAATGGGCGCTGGCGCAGCACAGGAGAGGCGCAGATGAGCGCAGCGACCTTCCAGCCCGGCGACGTCGTGATGCACGCCGGCGAGACCTACCAGGTGCTCGAGGACCTCGGCGGCCGCGGCCGGGTGATCCCGTTCCCGGCCGACAGCCTGGCGGAACTGGAACTCGCGTGGGACCAGGACGGCGAGGCGTGCCGGCGCATCGGCCACGCGCCGCTGCCGGCGCCGACCCCGTGCTCGACCGACGGCTGCTGCCCGACCCAGGGCAACCCGCTGACCGAGGAGGAGGTGTTCGGCCGGCGCTAGCCGGCCGCCGCGCGCGCGGCGCCGGCCGGCCGCGACCTCAGCGCTGCTCGATCGGCACGTAGTCCTGCACCGTGTTGCCGGTGTAGACCTGGCGCGGCCGCGAGATGCGGTTGCCGTCGTTCTGGTTCTGCTCCCACCAGTGCGCGATCCAGCCCGGCATGCGGCCGATCGAGAACATCACCGTGAACATGTCGGTCGGGATGCCGATCGCGCGCATGATGATGCCGCTGTAGAAGTCGACGTTCGGGTAGAGCTTGCGCTCGACGAAGTACGGGTCCTCGAGCGCGATCTCCTCGAGCCGGCGGGCGATCTCCAGCAGCGGGTCGTCGACGCCGAGCTCGCCGAGCAGCTTCTCGGCGATCGACGCGAGCATCTTCGCCCGCGGGTCGAAGTTCTTGTAGACGCGGTGGCCGAAGCCCATCAGCCGCACCTTGCTGCCCTTCTGCTTGGCCAGCTTGACGTACTCGTCGACGCCGAGGTTGCCGGAGTGGATCGCGTCGAGCATGCGCAGCACCTCGACGTTGGCGCCGCCGTGCAGCGGTCCCCACAGCGCGCAGACGCCGGCGGCGCACGAGGCGAACAGGTTGGCCTGGCTCGAGCCGACCATGCGCACGGTCGAGGTCGAGCAGTTCTGCTCGTGGTCGGCGTGCAGGATCAGCACCAGGTTCAGCGCGTCGCGCACCGTCTCGTTGCAGACGAACTGGTCGTACGGGGTCGAGAACATCATGTGCAGGAAGTTGGAGACGTAGCGCAGCTTCGGGTCGGGGTAGATGTACGGCAGCCCCTTCGACTGGCGGTAGGCGTAGGCGGCGATGGTGCGCACCTTGCTGATCAGCCGCGCGGCGGCGCGGCGGATGGTCACCTCGTCGTCGATCTCGTGGAACTCGGGGTGGAAGCAGGAGAGCGCGTTGATCATCGCCGACATCATCGCCATCGGCGGCGCGCTGCGCGGGAAGCCCTCGAAGTGGTGCTTCATGCTCTCGTCGAGGAACGCGTGCTCGCTGAGCGACTTGGAGAAGGCGTCGTACTCGTCCTGCGTCGGCAGGTGGCCGAAGATCAGCAGCCAGGCGACCTCGCCGAAGTTCGGGTTCTGCGCGAACTGCTCGATCGGGATGCCGCGGTAGCGCAGGATGCCCTGCTCGCCGTCGATGAAGGTGATCGCGCTCTCGCAGCTGCCGGTGTTGCCGTAGCCCTTGTCGAGGGTGATCAGGCCGCTCTTGGCGCGCAGCTGGCTGATGTCGATCGCGCGCTCGGCCTCGCTGCCGGTGACGATCGGGAACTCGTACTGCTGGCCGTCGACGG
>DATCZX010000099.1:0-14537 GCA_036525695.1 Gammaproteobacteria bacterium
GCGCAGCCGCGCCAGTTCAAGACCAAGTCGAAGAACGCGCAGGAGGCGCACGAGGCGGTGCGCCCGACGCTGGTGGCGCACACCCCCGAGTCGCTGCAGGGCCACCTGACCCCCGACCAGTTCAAGCTCTACGAGCTGGTCTGGAAGCGCGCGGTCGCCTGCCAGATGAACCACGCCACCATCGCCACCGTCGCCGTCGACCTGACCAGCGGCGCCGGCGACCGCTTCCGCGCCACCGGCTCGACGGTGATCGACCCCGGCTTCATGGCGGTCTACCGCGAGGACGTCGACGACAGCGCCGCGGGCGAGGCGGCCGACGAGGGGCGCCTGCTGCCGCCGGTCGAGGCCGGCGAGGTCCTGGCACTGGCGGCGCTGCGCCCCGAGCAGCACTTCACCGAGCCGCCGCCGCGCTTCTCCGAGGCGAGCCTGGTCAAGGCGCTCGAGGAGCACGGCATCGGTCGCCCGTCGACCTACGCGGCGATCATCAAGACGCTGCAGGACCGCGAGTACGTGCGGCTGGACAAGCGCCGCTTCGTCCCCACCGACGTCGGCCGCGTGGTCAGCCGCTTCCTCACCCAGCACTTCACCCGCTACGTCGATTACGACTTCACCGCCAGGCTCGAGGACGAGCTCGACGCGGTCTCGCGCGGCGAGGAGGCGTGGCAGCCGCTGCTGCGCAGCTTCTGGGAACCGTTCCGTGACCTGGTCGGCGACAAGGACCGCACGCTGAAGCGCAGCGACGTGACCAACGAGCCGCTCGACGAGCAGTGCCCCGAGTGCGGCCAACAGCTGGCGATCCGCCTGGGCAAGCGCGGCCGCTTCGTCGGCTGCACCGGCTACCCCGAGTGCAGCTACACGCGCGACCTCGGCGGCGACAAGGAGGCGGAGCCGGTCGAGAAGCTCGAGGGGCGCAGCTGCCCGAAGTGCGGCGGCGAGCTGCTGGTGCGCAGCGGCCGCTACGGCAAGTTCGTCGGCTGCGGCAACTACCCGACCTGCAAGCACATGGAGCCGCTGGAGCGCCCGCAGGACACCGGCGTCGCCTGCCCGCAGTGCGGCAAGGGCACCCTGCTGGCGCGCAAGTCGCGCCGCGGCAAGCCGTTCTACTCCTGCTCCACCTACCCGAAGTGCGACTACGCGGTGTGGAACGAGCCGCTGGCGACGCCGTGCCCGGCGTGCCAGTGGCCGATCCTGACCGTCAAGACCACCCGCTCGCGCGGGACCGAGCGGGTCTGCCCGCAGCGCGAGTGCAACTTCAGCGAGGCCGCGGCCGAGGCGGACACCGACTGAGCCCGCCCCGCCCGCCGCCGAACCAGCGAGGTATGCCATGACCACCCCCTTCGTCGCCGTCCTGATGGGCTCCGACTCCGACCTCCCGGTGATGCAGGCCACCTTCGACGTCCTGCGCGGCCTCGGCGTGCCGTTCGAGGGCAAGGTGACCTCGGCGCACCGCACGCCGGCGGCGACCCATGCCTACGTCAAGGATGCCGAGGCGCGCGGCTGCGCCGTGTTCATCGCCGCCGCCGGGATGGCCGCCCACCTCGCCGGCACGGTCGCCGGCCTGACCCTGAAGCCGGTGATCGGCGTGCCGATGCCGGGCGGGGTGCTCGACGGCATCGACGCGCTGCTCTCCACGGTGCAGATGCCGGGCGGGGTCCCGGTGGCCAGCGTCGCGGTGGGCAAGGCGGGGGCCAAGAACGCCGGCTTCCTCGCCGCGCAGATCATCGCCACCGCCGACCCGGCGCTCGGCGAGCGGCTGGTGGCCGAGCGCGCGGCCGCGGCCCAGGCGGTGCTGGACAAGGACGCCGCGCTGCAGGCCAAGCTGGGCTGAGCACCCGCCGGTGACGCCCTGGCGGCTGCGCGCCGCCGCCCGCGCGGTGCGTCGCGGCGGTGTGATCGCCTACCCGACCGAGGCGGTCTACGGCCTCGGCTGCGATCCGCTCGACGCGGTCGCGGTGTTCGAGCTGCTCGAGCTCAAGGGCCGTCCGGTCGGCAAGGGCCTGATCCTGATCGCCGCCGACTTCGCCCAGCTGCGCCCGTTCGTCGACGAGGTCGGGCCCGCGGCGATGGCCGCGGTGCACGCCAGCTGGCCGGGTCCGCACACCTGGCTGCTACCGGCGCGCGCGGCGACGCCGCCGTGGCTGAGCGGCGACTTCGACACTCTGGCGGTGCGCGTCACCGCCCACCCGGTCGCCGCCGCGCTGTGCCGGCTGACCGGGCCGCTGGTCTCGACCAGCGCCAACCCGGCGGGCTGCCGGCCGGCGCGCGACCCGCTGACCGTGCGCCGCTACTTCGGCGCCGCCCTCGACGACCTGCTGGTCGGCCCGCTGGACCGGAGCGCCGCGCCGAGCAGCATCCGTGACGCCGCCAGCGGGCGCTTGCTGCGCCCCGGCGGCTGAGCGGGGATGGCCGCGGCCGACGCAATCCTGGCGGCGCTCGCGCCGATCTTCCTGCTGATCCTGTTCGGTCACCTGCTGGCGCGCACGGGTTTCCCCGGGGCGGGGTTCTGGGCCCCGGCCGAGCGGCTCACCTACTACGTGCTGTTTCCGTCGCTGCTGGTCTCGAGCCTGGCGACGGCCCCGCTCGGCGCCACCGCGCTCGGGCCGCTGGCGCTGGTGCTGGCCGGTTCGGTGCTCGCCGCCACGCTGCTGCTGCTGCTGTGCCGGCCGCTGTTCGGCGTCGACGGCCCCGGTTTCAGCTCGGTGGTGCAGGGCGCGGTGCGCTTCAACACCTACGTCGGCCTGGCCGCCGCCTACGCGCTGCTCGGCCAGCACGGCCTGACCCTGGCCGCGGTGGCGATCGCCGTGCTGGTGCCGCTGGTCAACGTGGTCTGCGTCGGCGTCCTCGGCCGCTACGGCACGGGCGCGCTGCGCGGACGGCTGCTGTGGCGGCAGTTCGCCGGCAACCCGCTGATCCTCGCCTGCCTGGTCGGCATCGGCCTGAACCTCGGCGGCATCGGCCTGCCCTGGGGCAGCGGCGAGGTGCTCGGCCTGCTGGGGCGCGCCGCGCTGCCGCTGGGGCTGCTCGCGGTCGGTGCCGGGCTCAGCGTCGCGGCGCTGCGCGGGCACGCCCGCGCGCTGGTGCTGACGGCGGCGATCAAGCTGCTCGGCCTGCCGCTGCTGGCCGCCGGGGCGGCGGCGCTGCTGCGGCTGCCGGCGGCGGAGACCGCCATCGCGGTGCTGTTCGCGGCGTTGCCGGGCGCGCCGTCGTCGTACATCCTGGCGCGGCAGATGGGCGGGGACGCGCAGCTGATGGCCGGGCTGCTGACGCTGCAGGCGGTCGCCGCGGTGCTGACGCTGCCGCTGGTGCTGGCCTGGCTGGCCTGAGGTCACTGCGTTCACGGTCCCGGCAGGGAGGAGCTCCGACGATGCGCGACGTCGTTTTCCACTTCGACTACATCTCGCCGTTCGCCTACCTGGCCAGCCAGAGCCTGGCGCGGCTGGACGGGCTGGCGCGCGTCACCTTCCGCCCGCTGCTGTTCGCCGGCCTGCTGGCCCACTGGGAGACGCGCGGACCGGCCGAGATCGTGCCGATGCGGCGCTTCACCTACCGCCACATCCGCTGGCTGGCCGGGCGCCACGGCATCCCGTTGCAGTTCCCGCCGGCCCACCCGTTCAACCCGCTGCCGCTGCTGCGGCTGACGCTGGCCTGCGGCAGCGCGGCCGCGGTGGTCGACCGGCTGTTCCGCTTCGTCTGGGCCGAGGGGCGCAGCAGCGAGGACGCGGCGGCGTTCGCCGCGCTGTGCGCGGAACTCGGGGTCGACGCGGTCGCGCTGGCCGACCCGGCGCTGAAGCTGGAACTGCGGCGCAACGGCGAGCAGGCGCTGGCCGCGGGGGTGTTCGGCGTCCCCGCCTACGTCGTCGACGGCGAGCTGTTCTGGGGCTTCGACGCCCTCGATTTCCTCGCCGACTACCTGCGCGACCCGGGGCTGCTGGAGTCGCCGGGGATGCGCGCCGCCGACGCGCTGCCGGTCGGCCGGGCGCGGGTGCCGTTCGGCGGCGCGGAGCCGGGCTGAGCGCTACTTCTTGCCGTCGCCCGCCTTGCCGAGTGCCTGCTCGAGCCGCTCGCACAGCGTGCGCAGCACGGCCACCCGGGCGTAGCGCTTGTCGTTGCCCTCGATCAGCGTCCACGGCGCGATGCGCGTGCTGGTGCGCTCGACCATGTCGTTGACCGCGAGTTCGTAGGCCCCCCACTTCTCGCGGTTGCGCCAGTCCTCGTCGGTCAGCTTCCACGCCTTGTGCGGGGTCTGCTCGCGCGCCTGGAAGCGCTCCAGCTGCTCCTGCGCGCTGATGTGCACCCAGTACTTGACCAGCACGATGCCGTACTCGACCAGCTGCTCCTCGAAGTCGTTGATCTCGGCGTAGGCGCGCATCCAGTCGGTCTCGCTGGCGAAGCCCTCGACCCGCTCCACCAGCACGCGCCCGTACCAGCTGCGATCGAAGATGGTGATGCGGCCGCCCCGCGGCAGGTGGCGCCAGAAGCGCCACAGGTAGTGCTGCGCGCGCTCCTCGTCGGTCGGCGCGGCGATCGGGATCACCTGGTAGCTGCGCGCGTCGAGCGCGCCGGTGATGCGGCGGATGGCGCCCCCCTTGCCGGCCGCGTCGGCGCCCTCGAACACCAGCAGCGCCGACAGCTTGCGTTCGCGCGCCCTGCGGTGCAGCTGGTTCAGCTCGCCCTGGTAGTTGTTCAGCAGCTTGTTGTACTCGCCCTTGGCGAGGCTCTTGTCCATGTCCAGCGCGGAGAGCACGGTGGCCGCCTGCGGCTGCTTGTGCCTGTCGCCCTCGGTCGCGGTCGCCTCGGCCTCCGCCTCGACCGCGGCCACCGCCGCCTGCGCCTCGGCCTCGGCCTCGCGGTGGGCCTGCAGCACCGCGGCGCGGCGCCTGGCCCGGCCGAGGTGCTTGAGGATCTCCTCGGAGATCATGGTGCCGATGGTGGTGCTGCTGTAGCCCAGGTCGAAGCCCTCGACGATCTTCCACGGCGCCTGGCCGGTGCTGGTCTTGCGCAGCGTGCGCTCGGCCGCCTCGACGAACTTGTCGTACATGCGCCAGTGCTTCCAGTCGGTCTCGGTGACCCGCCAGCTCAGCTGCGGGTCCTTCTCCAGCTTCTTGAAGCGCTTCTTCTGTGCCGCCTTGTCGAGGTGCAGCCAGAACTTCAGGATCATCGCGCCGTCGTCCGCGAGGCCCTCCTCGAAGGCGACGATGCGGTCGAGCTGCTCGTCGAACACGGAGAGCTGGGTGCCCTCGGCGACCCGGTTGAGGATCGGCACCGAGTACCACGAGCTGAGGAACAGGCCGATCTGGCCCTTCGGCGGCAGGTCGCGCCAGTAGCGCCAGTACTCCGGCCGCTCGCGCTCCTCCTCGGACGGCGCCTCGTAGGCGCGGGTGACCAGCCAGCGCGGGTCGAGCCAGCTGGAGAGCAGGTTGACGATCTCGCCCTTGCCCGCCCCGTCGACCCCGGCGAAGACCAGGATCACCGGGAAGCTGGCCTCCTCGCGCAGCTGGCGCTGCGCCTCCAGCAACTCGGCGCGCAGCGCGGGGACCCGCTCCTTGTACTCATGGCGCGACAGCTTGCGTTCCAGTTCGGCGGTCTCGAACATGGCTCCTCCCGTTTCTGTTGTGTTCCGGCGCGTGACGCGGCCTGGCGCAACCGGCACGGCCGCAGGGCCAACCCAAACTATGGCAACCCCATCGTGGCGGCGCAATGCGCGGCGCATGACCGGGCCGCGGCGCATCTGCTATCCTGCGACGCCCGACCGCCTAGCCATCCAGCCGCATGACCAAACCGCGCAAGGCCCTCGCCCTGGTATCGGGCGGCCTCGACTCGATGCTCGCGGTGCGCGTGATCCAGCAGCAGGGCATCCGCGTCGAGGGGATCAACTTCTACACCGGCTTCTGCGTCGAGGGGCACACCCACGCCATCCGCCAGCAGGAGCGGGCCAGGCCGAGGCGCAACAACGCGCTGTGGGTCGCCGAGCAGCTCGGCATCAGGCTGCACATCGCCGACACCGTCGACGAGTACAAGCAGGTGCTGATCAACCCCCGGCACGGCTACGGCAAGCACCTGAACCCCTGCCTCGACTGCAAGGTCTTCATGCTCGGCAAGGCCCACGCCTGGATGGAGCAGCACGGTTTCGACTTCATCATCACCGGCGAGGTGCTCGGCCAGCGGCCGATGTCGCAGCGCAGCCGCACGCTGCCGCAGGTGGCCGCCGAGTCCGGGGTCGGCGACCGCCTGCTGCGCCCGCTGTGCGCCAAGCGGCTGCCGCCGACGCTGCCCGAGCGCGCGGGCTGGGTCGACCGCGAGCGGCTGCACGGCTTCACCGGCCGCTCGCGCAAGCCGCAGGTCGAGCTGGCGCGCAGCTTCGGCCTCGACGACTACGCCCAGCCGGCCGGCGGCTGCTGCTTCCTGACCGACGGCAACTACGCCTCGCGCCTGGCCGACCTGTGGCAGGCGCGCGGCACGCGCGACTACGAGCTCGACGACATCATGCTGCTCAAGGTGGGCCGCCACCTGCGCCCGCGCGCGCACTTCAAGCTGATCGTCGCCCGCGAGGAGGGCGAGGTGAACTTCCTGCAGGGCTACCGGCGCCAGTTCCTCCACCTGGCCACGCGCAGCCACCCCGGCCCGCTGGCGCTGGTCGACGGCCAGGTCGACGCCGATGACCTGCAGCTCGCCGCGCGGCTGGTCGCGCGCTTCAGCCAGGGGCGCGACGCGGAGCGCGTCAGCGTCGCGGTGCAGCCGCTCGACGGCCCCGAGCAGCTGCTCGAGGTGGCACCGCTGCACCGCGACGCGATCCCGGCGGAGTGGTACCTGTGAGCCACCACCGGCTCGACGCGCGGCGCCTGCTCTGCCCGCTGCCGGTGATCCGCACCCAGAACCGGGTGGTCGACCTGGCCCCGGGCGACACCCTCGAGGTGCTGTGCACCGACCCCGGGGCGGCCAAGGACATCCCGGCGTGGTGCCGGGTGCACGGGCACCAGCTGCTCGGCATCGAGCAGCGCAGCGGTGAACTGGCGGTGACGCTGCGCGTGGTCGCCGGCAGCGACGCGGAATGAGCGTGGGCGGCAAGCAGCAGACGCACGGCGCCGGCGCCCCCTCCGGCAACGACGCTGGGCGCTACGGCGACGCGCGCCGGGTCACGCTGGTCGGCGCGGCGGTCAACGTGGTGCTGTCGGTGGTCAAGGTGGTGCTCGGCGTGGTCGGGCACTCGGCCGCGCTGGTCGCCGACGGCATCCACTCGCTCTCCGACCTGGCCAGCGACGTCGTGGTGCTCTACGCGGCCAGGCTCGGCAGCGAGCACGCCGACGAGGACCACCCGTACGGCCACGGACGCATCGAGACCGTGGCCACGGTGGCGGTCGGCGCCCTGCTCGGCGCGGTCGCCTTCGGCATCGGCTACGACGCGGTGCAGCGGCTCTACGACCTCGACGCGCTGGTGGTCCCGGGGGTGATCACGCTGGCCGCCGCCGTGGTCTCGGTGCTGTCCAAGGAGTGGCTCTACCACTACACGATGCGCGCGGCGCGGCGGCTGCGCTCGAACCTGCTGCGCGCCAACGCCTGGCATCACCGCAGCGACAGCATCTCCTCGGTGGTGGTGATCATCGGCATCGCCGGCGCCCTCGCCGGCCTCCCCTACCTGGATGCGGTGGCCGCGGTGATCGTCGCGGTGATGATCGCCAAGGCCGGCTGGGACCTGGCCGCGCAGAGCATCAGCGAGCTGATCGACACCGGCCTCGAGCCCGAGCGGCTGGCGAAGATCCGCGAGAAGATCCTCGAGGTCGAGGGGGTCGGCGCGCTGCACATGCTGCGCACCCGGCGGATGGGCGCCGACGCGCTGGTCGACGTGCACATCCTGGTCGATCCGACGATCAGCGTCTCCGAGGGGCACCAGCTCAGCGAGCGGGTGCGCGGGCACCTGATCCGCAACCTCGACGAGGTCAGCGACGTCACCGTGCACATCGACCCGGAGGACGACGAGGTGGTGTCGCCGTCGATGCACCTGCCGCTGCGCGAGGTGGTGCTCGGCCGGCTGCGCGACTGCTGGGCCGACATCCCGGCGGCCGCCGACCCCGAGGCGGTGACGCTGCACTACCTCGACGGCAAGATCGACGTCGAGCTGCTGCTGCCGCTGCAGCGCGTCGCCACGCTGGACGAGGCACGCGCGCTCGGCGAGCAGCTGGCGCAGCGCGCGGCGCAGCTCGAGGAGGTGCGCAAGCTCGATGTGCACTACCATTGAATGCGCCATTTTCGTGCAAGCCGCCGAATCAACGCCCCATTTTGGTGCATGGCGAGGGAGCGCGTTGCCTTGACTCCCTGTTTTTCATGCACTTGGCTTCTCGCATGATTGGCATGCCACGTGCTTACGATGGTGATGTGAACGTCCATGCCGCCGCTACCCGGCGGTCGACCACTTGACGCCTGTAACCTGGAGGTAACCCCAATGTCCGCGTCCGATGTTCTGAAGATGATGCAAGAGAAGGAGGTCAAGTTCGTCGACTTCCGGTTCACCGACACCCGCGGCAAGGAGCAGCACGTCTCGGTGCCGTCGCACGCCATCGACGAGGACACCTTCACCGACGGCAAGATGTTCGACGGCTCGTCGATCGCCGGCTGGAAGGGGATCCACGAGTCGGACATGATCCTGATGCCCGACCCCTCGACCGCCGTGCTCGATCCGTTCATGGACGAGCCGACGCTGAACCTGCGCTGCGACATCGTCGAGCCGACCACGATGCAGGGCTACGAGCGCGACCCGCGCTCGATCGCGCGCCGTGCCGAGGCCTACCTGGCCTCGACCGGGCTCGGTGACACCGCCTACTTCGGCCCGGAGCCGGAGTTCTTCGTCCTCGACGACGTGCGCTGGGGCGCCGACATGAGCGGCTGCTTCGTCAAGATCGACTCCGAAGAGGCCGAGTGGAACTCCGAGAAGGTGTTCGAGGGCGGCAACATGGGCCACCGCCCGTCGGTCAAGGGCGGCTACTTCCCGGTCCCGCCGGTCGACTCGATGCAGGACCTGCGCTCGGCCATGTGCCTGGCGATGGAGGAGATGGGGATCGTCGTCGAGACCCACCACCACGAGGTCGCCACCGCCGGCCAGAACGAGATCGGCACCAAGTTCGCCACCCTGGTGCGCAAGGCCGACGAGGTGCAGATCCTGAAGTACTGCGTGCACAACGTCGCCCACGCCTACGGCAAGACCGCGACCTTCATGCCGAAGCCGCTGGTCGGCGACAACGGCAGCGGCATGCACGTGCACCAGTCGTTCTCGAAGGACGGCGTCAACCAGTTCACCGGCAACCTCTACGGCGGCCTGTCGGAGACCGCGCTGTACTACATCGGCGGCATCATCAAGCACGCGCGCGCGCTGAACGCGCTGACCAACCCGTCGACCAACAGCTACAAGCGCCTGGTCCCCGGTTTCGAGGCCCCGGTGCTGCTGGCCTACTCGGCGCGCAACCGCTCGGCGTCTATCCGCATCCCGTACGTGTCGAACCCGAAGGCACGGCGCATCGAGGTGCGCTTCCCCGACCCGATGGCGAACCCGTACCTGGCCTTCTCGGCGATGCTGATGGCCGGCCTCGACGGCATCCAGAACAAGATCCACCCCGGCGACGCGATGGACAAGGACCTCTACGACCTGCCGCGCGAGGAGCTCAAGGGCATCCCGACCGTCTGCCACGCGCTCGACCAGGCGCTCGACGCGCTGGATGCCGACCGCGCGTTCCTGACCCAGGGCGGCGTGTTCACCGACGACATGCTCGACGCCTACATCGAGCTGAAGATGGCCGAGGTGACCCAGCTGCGGATGACCACGCACCCGGTGGAGTTCGACCTCTACTACAGCCTCTGAAGCAGCTCCCGCTGCCGTCGCAGGGCGCCCCCAGGGGCGCCCTGCGTCGTTTCCGCCGGCGTCGCGGACGCTGCAGGCGCCAAACCGGACCGCTATGCACTAAAATGGTGCATGACGGCGACGATGCGCCGGTTCCCGCGCAGCCGCCATGGCCGCAAACCCTTGCCACGGCGCCGCTGCCGGGGGCGGGGCCGCGCTGGAGCGGCGCATGCTTCGTGGCTTGATTCTTGCTCGATCCTCTGCACCCGGTCTTCGGCAACCCTGACGATGAGCCTGCACAAGCGCATCCTCGACAACCTCAGCCATGCCGTGCTGCTGCTCGACGGCCGGCTCGCCGTGCGCTACATCAACCCCGCCGGCGAGGTGCTGTTCGGGGTCAGCGAGAGGCAGGCGCTGGGCCAGCCGGTCGCCGACCTGCTGCGCACCGAGGCACGGCTGCAGGCCGAACTCGAGCGCGCCCGCGACGCCGGCACCGCGTTCACCGAGCGCGAGCTGGAGCTGACCCCGCGGCCCGGGGTGACCCTGACCGTCGACATGACGGTGGTGCCGCTGGCCGACGCCAGCCGCGATGCCGCGCTGCTGGTCGAGCTGCAGCACCTCGACCGCCACCTGCGCATCACCCGCGAGGAGCACCTGCTGGCCCAGCAGAACGCCACCCGCGCGCTGCTGCGCGGCCTCGCCCACGAGGTCAAGAACCCGCTCGGCGGCCTGCGCGGGGCGGCCCAGCTGCTCGAACGGCGGCTGCCCGAGATGGAACTGCGCGAGTACACCCAGGTGATCATCGGCGAGGCCGATCGCCTGCAGGCGCTGGTCGACCGCATGCTCGGCCCGGCGAGCCTGCCGCACCGCGTGCCGCTGAACGTGCACCAGGCGCTCGAGCGGGTGCGCCAGCTGGTCGAGGCGGAGTCGAGCCTGGCGATCGCCGCCGACTACGACCCGAGCATCCCCGACCTGGTCGCCGACTGCGACCAGCTGATCCAGGCCTTCCTGAACCTGCTGCGCAACGCCGTGCAGTCGGTCGGCCGCGACGGCAGGGTCGAGGTGCGCACCCGCTGCCTGCGCCAGGTGACCATCGGCCCGTCGCGCTACCGGCTGGCGATCGGCGTCGAGGTGATCGACGACGGCCCCGGCATCCCGCCGGAGATGGTCGACAGCATCTTCTACCCGATGGTCAGCGGTCGCGAGGGCGGCACCGGCCTGGGCCTGTCGATTGCCCAGGAGCTGATCCACCGCCATTCCGGCCTGATCGAGTGCAGCAGCCGGCCCGGGCACACGGTGTTCCGGGTGCTGCTGCCGCTGGAGAACCGAGCCCATGACAAGGCCTGAGACCGTCTGGGTCGTCGACGACGACCGCTCCATCCGCTGGGTGCTGGAAAAGGCCCTGGAGGGCGCCGGCATCGGCGTGCGCACCTTCGAGCACGGCGACGCGGCGCTCGCCGCGCTGCGCCGCGAGACGCCGGACGCGCTGTTCACCGACATCCGCATGCCCGGGATCGACGGCCTCGAACTGCTCGAGCGGATCGGTCGCGGGCACCCGCAGCTGCCGGTGATCGTGATGACCGCCCACTCCGACCTCGACAGCGCCGTCTCCGCCTACCAGGGCGGCGCGTTCGAGTACCTGCCGAAGCCGTTCGACGTCGACGAGGCGGTGGCCCTGGTCCGGCGCGCGCTGGCGCGCCAGCGCGAGGAGGGCGCCGGCAGCGGCGGCAGCAGCGAACAGCCGCCGGAGATCATCGGCGAGTCGCCGGCGATGCAGGAGGTGTTCCGCGCCATCGGCCGGCTGTCGCGCTCGAACATCACCGTGCTGATCAACGGCGAGTCGGGCACCGGCAAGGAGCTGGTGGCGCTGGCGCTGCACCGCCACAGCCCGCGTGCGCAGGCGCCGTTCATCGCGCTGAACATGGCCGCGATCCCGCGCGACCTGCTCGAGTCGGAACTGTTCGGCCACGAGAAGGGGGCCTTCACCGGCGCCCAGGCGCTGCGCCGCGGGCGCTTCGAGCAGGCCGACGGCGGCACGCTGTTCCTCGACGAGATCGGCGACATGCCGGCCGAGCTGCAGACGCGGCTGCTGCGCGTGCTCGCCGACGGCGAGTTCTACCGCGTCGGCGGCCACGTGCCGGTGCGGGTCGACGTGCGCATCATCGCCGCCACCCACCAGGACCTCGAGAGCCGGGTCCGCGAGGGGCGCTTCCGCGAGGACCTGTTCCACCGGCTCAACGTGATCCGCATCCACATCCCGCCGCTGCGCCGGCGCCGCGAGGACATCCCGCGGCTGGCGCGCCACTTCCTGCAGGCGGCCGCGGCCGAGCTGCAGGTCGAGCCGAAGCAGCTGCGCGCCGAGACCGAGAACCTGCTCAGCCAGCTGGAGTGGCCGGGCAACGTGCGCCAGCTGGAGAACACCTGCCGCTGGCTGACGGTGATGGCCTCGGGGCGCGAGGTCCACCTCGAGGACCTGCCGCCCGAGCTGCACGGTGCCGCGGACGCGCCGGTCGACGTCGACTGGCTGGCCGGCCTGCGCCAGTGGGCGCAGCAGCGGCTGGCGAGCGGCGAGGGCGGGGTCCTCGACCAGGCCCTGCCGGCCTTCGAGCGGGTGCTGATCGAGACCGCGCTGGCGCAGACCGGGGGCCACCGCCAGGAGGCCGCGCGGCGCCTCGGCTGGGGCCGCAACACGCTGACGCGCAAGATCAAGGAACTCGGCATGGAGCCGTGAGGGCCGGGACCGCAGGCGGCGCGCGCCCGAGCGCCGGCAGCTGTCACCCCGCCTCCCGAGCCGCCGGCCCGGGTCACGGCGGCAGCGCGACCCCCAGCTGCTCGAGCCGCGCCCGGATCACGCTCGCCTCGGCCGCGTCGCCGGCGTCCCGGGCCAAGCGGTAGAGCTGGCGCCAGGCGAAGTGGTTGTCCGGCCGGCGGCTGGCCGCCTCGCGGTAGACCTGGCGCGCCTGCTCCGGCCGACCGGCCGTCAGCAGCACGTCGGCCAGCTGCATCGTCACCATCTCCGCCAGCGCCGGATCGAGCGGCGGCCGCGCGCTGCGCAGCTGCTCGAGGCCGGCCACGGCCAGCTCGGGATCACCGCCGGCCGCGTGCCCCAGGGCCGCCAGCAGCCAGGCCTGCGGCGCCGCGCCCGGCAGCCCGGCGAGCCGGGCGGTCACCGCCTCGGCCTCCGCCAGCGCGCCCTGCTTGAGCAGGGTCAGCCCGAGCAGGAACAGCAGCTGCGGCTGGTCGCCGACCTCGTCCCGCAGCGCCTCCAGGCGGCTGCGGGCCGGGGCGTAGGCCGCGTAGGCGAAATAGGCGCTGGCCAGCTGGAACTCGAGCAGCGCGCGCTCCTCGCCGTCGACCAGCGGCAGCGACTGCTGCAGCAGCCGGGCCGCCTCGGGCGCACGGCCGAACTCGATCAGCGCCGCGCCGTGGTTCATCAGCGCGCGGAACGGGCTGGCCCCGCGCTCGAGTTCCAGCGCCCAGAAGCGGCCCGCGTCACGCCACTCGTGGTTGCGCAGCACGGTCGCGCAGGCCAGCGCGGCGGCCAGCGCCAGCAGCGGCAGGTTGGCGCGCGCCCAGCCGCCGCGCGGCAGCAGCGCCAGCAGCCCGGCGGCCAGGAACAGGCTGGGCAGGTAGAGCCGGTGGACGAAGGCCAGCTCGAGGTTGACGAACGAGGCCTCGAGCGCCGACGCGAGCAGGAAGAACAGCAGCGCGAAGGCGGTCAGCGGCCGGCGCCGGCGCAGCCACCAGCCGCCGGCCGCGAGCAGCGCCACGCCGAGCAGCGCCGGCAGCGTGGTCGCCGGCTGCAGCAGGCCGCGCGACGGCGTCACCGCGAGGTCCAGCAGCAGCCGTTCCGGCGGCGGCCAGGCGAGCAGCGACAGGTAGTGCCAGAGCACGCGCGGCTCGGTCAGCAGCCGCTCGAGCGGCGAGAAGTCGCGGTTCGGGTAACGCGCCTGCCACTCCGGCAGCCCCGGCAGGTAGAGCAGCGCGAGGCCGGCGCAGAGCAGCAGCGCGCCGGCGACCAGCCGGCCCGGCACGGCGCGCGCGCGACCCGCGGGCAGGCCGCAGGCGGCCAGCAGCAGGCACGCCAGCGGCAGCGTGGCGACGATCTCCTTGCTGCCCAGGCCGAGCAGCAGCGCGGCGCACCAGAGCAGCGCTGCCGGCAGCGTGGCCAGCCGCCCGCGCTGCTGCAGCACGAAGACCAGCAGCCCGAGCAGGTAGAACAGCGTGGCCAGCGCGGTCATCCGCTGCACCACGTAGGTGACCGCCTGGGTCTGCACCGGGTGCAGCAGCCAGAGCAGCGCGGCGAAGAAGGCCAGCCGGCGCGCGAGCGGCTCGCCGGCGGGCGCGAGCAGCCACAGCAGCGCGTACAGCAGCAGGCCGTTGGCGGCGTGCAGGGCGAGGTTGACGGCGTGGTAGCCGAACGGTTCGAGGCCGCCGGCGAGGTGGTTCAGGGCGAAGCTGAGCAGCGCCGTCGGGCGGCTCGCGGAGACCGGCGAGTCGAGCACGCGGAGGAGGTCGGCCGGCTGCTCGGCGTGCACCGCCGGGTTGTGCACGATGTTCGGCAGGTCGTCGAACTGGAACGGCACGGCGAAGGCCGGCAGGTAGGCCGCGCCGGCGAAGGCGAGCAGCAGCAGCAGCTCCAGCAGCACCGGGGCCGGGCGCACTGCGCTGCTGCGAAGGGTCTGCATGCGCTGCGCGCGGCGGCCTGGCC
>DATCZX010000100.1:0-5360 GCA_036525695.1 Gammaproteobacteria bacterium
GTGCCCACCAGGGGCGGGTGGACGCCGTGCTGGCGACGCCGCTGGCGACCGCGGATACGCTGTCCCGGCTCGCCCAGCCGGGCCTGCTGTTCGACGCCGCGGGCCAGGTCGACCCGGCCCAGGAGGCGGCGCTGGCCGCGCTGTTCCCCGGGGCCAAGCGGGTCCGCCTGTTGCCGGCCGGGTACGCCGAGCTGGACCAAGCGTCCGACCCGCCGCTGAGCTACGCGGATCTCGAGCAGCTGCGTGCCGCCGAGCAGCAACCGGGCGTCACCGCGCCGCTCGAGGTCTACCAGTTCGGCACCAAGCAGCAGCACCTGAACCTGGTCCGCGCGATCGCCGGGAGCGGCGCAGAGCCGGTGCGCGGGGTGCTGATGGTCAGCTACGACCTGACCTTGCCGCAGCAGGCGCTGCGCGCCCTCGGCGGCATCGACGGCTACGCCGAGCTGGTGCAGCTGGTGTCGGGGCAGGAGCTGGTGCTCGCACGCGCCGGCGACCAGGCGCACCGGCAGGGCCCGGCGCGGCGCAGCGAGAAGATCGCCGGCACGCGCTGGTCGCTGCGTTTCTGGCTGCCGCACGACGCCGAGCAGGGGCTCGGCTTGCCGACCCTGGAACTCTACGCGGTGTACGCCGCGGCGCTGCTGCTCTACGCCGGCGTGGTGCTGCTGATGTTCCGCTCGCTGGGCGGCATCCTGCGCCAGGACCAGGCCGCGATCATCAACCTGGTCAGCGACATCCTCGAACGCGGCGGGCGCGGGGCCTACCCGGTGCGGATGACCAGTTTCCGCGCGATGGTCAAGCTGATCAGCGGGCTGTCGCCGCGGGTCGCCACCACCGCGCAACAGTCGGCCGCGTCCGCCGCGGCCCCGGCGTCCGAGCAGGCCGACCCGCTGGGGCTGTTCGACAGCGACCTGCTGGAACAGATGGCCCCGGCCCCCGCTGCGCCGGCGGCGCCGGCCCCCGGCACGCTGCAGGTGCCGGCCTCGATCTTCCGTGCCTACGACATCCGCGGCATCGTCGGGCGCACCCTGAGCCCGCAGCTGGCCCAGGAGATCGGGCGCGCGATCGGCAGCGAGGCGTTCGAGCGCGGGCAGCAGGCGCTGGTGGTGGCGCGCGACGGGCGCCTCTCCGGGCCGCAGATGGCCGACGCGCTGACCGCCGGGCTGCTGGCCACCGGCCGCGATGTCATCGACATCGGCATGGTGCCGACCCCGGTGCTGTACTTCGCGGCGCAGCACCTCGGTGCCGCCAGCGGGGTGATGGTGACCGGCAGCCACAACCCGCCCGACTACAACGGGTTCAAGATGGTGCTCGACGGCGAGACCCTCTCCGGGCAGGCGATCCAGGAGCTCTACCAGCGTATCCAGCGCAACGACCTGCTCTCCGGCCAGGGGGCGCAGCGCAGCGCCGACGTGGTCGGCGACTACCTCGACCGGATCACCGCCGACATCCACGTCGGGCAGCCGCTGAAGCTGGTGATCGACTGCGGCAACGGGGTCGCCGGGGTGGTCGCCCCGGATCTCTACCGCGCCCTCGGCTGCGAGGTGGTCGAGCTGTTCTGCGAGGTCGACGGCCGCTTCCCCAACCACCACCCGGATCCCGGCCAGGCCGAGAACCTGCGCGACCTGATCGCCGCGGTGCGCAGCAATGGGGCCGACCTCGGCCTGGCGTTCGACGGCGACGGCGACCGTCTCGGCGTGGTCGACTCGGCCGGCAACGTGATCTGGCCCGACCGCCTGCTGATGCTGTTCGCGCGCGACCTGCTGACCCGCCACCCGGACGCCGAGATCCTCTACGACGTCAAGTGCAGCCGCCACCTCGCCGAGGTGATCCGCGAGCACGGCGGCCGCCCGAGCATGTGCAAGACCGGGCACTCGCTGATCAAGGCGCGGATGCGCGAGAGCGGGGCGCTGCTGGCCGGCGAGATGAGCGGCCACTTCTTCTTCTCCGAGCGCTGGTTCGGCTTCGACGACGCGCTCTACGCCGGCGCCCGCCTGCTGGAGATCCTGTCGAACCTGGAGCAGCAGACCGCCGAGGTGTTCGCCGCGCTGCCCGACAGCGTCAACACCCCGGAGCTGCGCGTCCCGGTGCCCGACGGGGCGCAGCACGCGCTGATCGACCTGCTGGTGGCGCAGGCGGAGTTCCCCGAGGCCAACGTGATCACCATCGACGGCCTGCGCGTCGATTTCCCGGACGGCTGGGGCCTGGTGCGCGCGTCGAACACCACGCCGAACCTGATCCTGCGCTTCGAGGCGGACGACGACGGTGCGCTGCGCGCGATCCAGGAGCGCTTCCGCACGCTGCTGCTGGCGGTCGAGCCGAACCTCAAGTTGCCGTTCTGAACCCTTCCCTGCACGCATGACGGAGTCGATGCCGATGAGCCTGGACGCCTCCAGGGCCAGCGAGGTGGCCCACGTCCTCACCGAGGCGCTGCCCTACATCCAGCGCTTCAGCGGGCGCACCGTGGTGATCAAGTACGGCGGCAACGCGATGGTCGACGAGTCGCTGCAGAGCGGCTTCGCCCGCGACGTCGTGCTGATGAAGCTGGTCGGCATCAACCCGGTGGTGGTGCACGGCGGCGGGCCGCAGATCGGCCAGCTGCTGAAGCGGATCGGCAAGGAGAGCCAGTTCGTCGACGGCATGCGGGTCACCGACAGCGAGACCATGGACGTGGTCGAGATGGTCCTCGGTGGCCTGGTCAACAAGCAGATCGTCAACCTGATCAACCGCCACGGCGGCCAGGCGGTCGGCCTGACCGGCAAGGACGGCGGCATGATCCGCGCGCGCAAGCTGACCATCAGCCGGCGCACGCCGGAGCTCGAGGTGCCCGAGATCATCGACATCGGCCACGTCGGCGAGGTCTCGGCGATCGACCCCGGCCTGGTGCACATGCTCGACGGCGGCAACTTCATCCCGGTGATCGCGCCGATCGGCGTCGGCAGCGACGGCGCCTCCTACAACATCAACGCCGACCTGGTCGCCGGCAAGCTGGCCGAGGTGCTGGTCGCGGAGAAGCTGATCCTGCTCACCAACACCACCGGGCTGCTCGACCGCGACGGCAACCTGCTGACCGGCCTCAGCGCCGCCGAGGTCGACGCACTGATCGACGACGGCACCATCCACGGCGGCATGCTGCCGAAGATCCGCTGCGCTCTCGGTGCGGTCAACGCGGGGGTGCGCAGCGCCCACATCATCGACGGGCGGGTGCCGCACGCGGTGCTGCTCGAGCTGTTCACCGATGCCGGGGTCGGCACGCTGATCCGCGGCAGCCGGCGCGCATGAGCGAAGCCACCGCGGCGAGCGTGCCGCGCCGCCAGCAGATCCTCGAGGCGCTGGCCCAGGAACTCGAGCGCGCCCCCGGCGAGCGGATCACCACGGCGCAGCTGGCGCGCGCGGTCGGGGTCTCGGAGGCGGCGCTGTACCGGCACTTCCCGAGCAAGGCGCGGATGTTCGAGGAGCTGATCGGCTTCGCCGAGGAGACGGTGTTCGGGCGCATCGCCCTGATCCTGGCGGAGCGCCGCTCGGCGCTGGAGCGCTGCGGGCAGATCCTGGCGCTGCTGCTGACCTTCGGCGAGCGCAACGCCGGCATCACCCGGGTGCTGCTCGGGGACGCGCTGGTCGGGGAGACGCCACGGCTGCGCGAGCGCGGCGAGCAGTTCTTCCGCCGGCTCGAGACCCAGCTGCGCCAGGTGCTGCGCGAGGGGTCGCTGCACGGCGAACTGCAGCCGGGCCAGGCCGTCGGGGCGCAGGCGGCGCTGCTGACCGCGGTGGTCGCCGGCCGCCTGCAGCGCTACGCCCAGGGCGGCTTCGCCGAGCGCCCGACCGCGGAGTGGGAGGCGCAGTGGCAGCTGCTGCACGCCGGGCTGCGCGCCGGCGCGCTCACTTGATGTTCTTCAGTTCCTTGTAGCGGGCGATATCGGCGTCGTAGACGGCGCGGATCCGCTCCTGCTCGGCGCGCAGCGCCGCGACCTTCTCCTGGTTGCGCCGGATCTGCTCGCGCGTGGTCTCCATGTCCGCCTGCAGCTTCTGGTCGATCGGCTTGCCGCTGCGCTCGAGGTCCGCGGCGCGCTTCTGCTGGCGCCCGATCAGGTCCTCGCGCTCCTTGATCTGCGCGTTGGCGACGAAGATCTGGCTCTCCAGGGAATTGATCTTGCCGTCGCGGGCCAGCTCCAGGCCGTTGACCGAGTCGTAGGTGTTCAGCAGCAGCTCGTCGTGGCGCTGCTGCTCGCGTTGCCGCTTCTCCTCGGCCAGCTGCTCAGGGGTCTTCTGCTTCTCCTGGACGATCTTGACCGTGAAGCCGCGCTCGTCGACCTCCTCCTTGACGGTGTCCTGCTTGGCGTACTCGGCCGGGATCTTGTCGCCGAAGTGGGTGTTGCCCTGCTCGTCGACCCAGCGGTACATCGCGGCCCCGGCGGCCAGCGGCAGCGCGGCCAGCAGCAGGCCCGCGGCAAGCCAGGGCGCTGAACGTGAGATGGTGTGCATGGTCCCTCCTTTGGCTGCGCCCGAGCGCAGGTTGCTGTCTCCCGGGTCGTCGCGTCTGCGGCTCAGGCCCCGTACCGTTCCCGGTAGGCGCGGATCGCGGCCAGCGGCCCGGCCATTCCGGGCTCGTCGCCGAGCCAGGCGACCAGTTCGTCGAGGCGCACGATCGACGCCACCGGGAGCCCGTATGCCTGTTGGACTTCCTGGACCGCGGAGCGTTCGCCCTGCCCGCGTTCCTGGCGGTCGAGCGCGATCGCCACGCCGGCGGCGCTGGCCCCCGCCGCCTCGATCAGCTCGAGCGAGGCGCGCACCGAGGTGCCGGCCGAGATCACGTCGTCGATGATCAGCACGCGGCCCGCCAGCGGCGCGCCGACGATGATCCCGCCCTCGCCGTGGTCCTTCGCCTCCTTGCGGTTGAACGCGTAGGGGACGTCGCGAGCGTGCGCCTCGGCCAGCGCGATGGCGGTCGCGGCGGCGAGCGGGATCCCCTTGTAGGCGGGCCCGAAGAGCATGTCGAAGGCGATCCCCGAGTCGACGATCGCCGCCGCGTAGCAGCGACCCAGCCGGTTCAGCGCGGCGCCGCTGGCGAACAGGCCGGCGTTGAAGAAGTAGGGGCTCTGCCGCCCCGACTTCAGCGTGAACTGGCCGAAGCGCAGCACGTTGGTGGCGACGGCGAACTCGATGAACTCGCGCTGGTAGTCGTGCATGGCAGGGCTCGCTGCAAGGGCAGGGGCATGATAGCGCGGCCCGTCCGGTGCGGCGACCACGCTGCTAGAATCAGCTCCCCGGGCGGACACCGACGGAAGGGCATGTTCGGCAGCGAAACCCAGCTCCTCGCCGCCCTGCTGGTCGGGCTGTTCGGCAGCGTCCACTGCCTCGGCATG
>DATCZX010000101.1:0-7134 GCA_036525695.1 Gammaproteobacteria bacterium
CGTCGGCGCTGTGCACCGCGACGGCTCCACTGCGCACCATGTACAGGCCCTCGGCCTCCGCTCCCGGCTCGAGGAGCACCTCGTCGCGCCTGAAGTAGCGGATGGTGATCTTGCCGGCCAGCGTCGCGAGGGTCTGGTCCGGAAGCTGGTCGAAGGGGTGGTGGGCGGCAAGAAAATCGCGGATCTCGAGCAGTTCCACTTCCATGCCTGTCTCCGGGGGGTGGTCGGCGCCGCCGATTGTACCGTCGTTTGCACGCGGTTTCCGCGCCCCCGCCCGGCGCAGCAGGGGCTCGAAAAAAGCGAACCCCGCCGAGGCGGGGTTCGCGGTGGCCTCGGAGACCGAGGCCGATCGTCAGGACCTAGCGATCAATGATCGACCGCAGCACTGGCGCCACGCGGGACGCGGACGTCCTCGACGAGGTGCTGGATGTGCTCCGGCGGCTCCGCGGTCAGCTTGGAAACCACGGTGCAGACGACGAAGTTGACGATGGCGCCCACCGTGCCGAAGGCCTCCGGCGAGATGCCGAAGATCCAGTTGGCGGCGGTGTTCGGGGCCATGTTGGTGCCGGGGATGAAGAACCACCCCTTGAACCAGAAGATGTACAGCAGCGTGATGCCGAGACCCGACAGCATGCCGCAGATGGCACCGATGTTGTTGGCCCGCTTCTCGAAGATGCCCATCATCAGGGCCGGGAAGATCGACGAGGCCGCGAGACCGAACGCCAGGGCCACCACCTGCGCGGCGAAGCCGGGCGGGTTGAGGCCGAGGTAGCCGGCCACCACGATCGCGCCAGCCATCGCGATACGACCGGCCATCAGTTCGCCCTTCTCCGAGATGCTCGGGTTGAAGACGCCCTTGATCAGGTCGTGCGAGATGGACGACGAGATGGCGAGCAGCAGGCCTGCCGCGGTGGACAGCGCGGCGGCGAGACCGCCGGCGGCGACCAGCGCGATGACCCAGTTCGGCAGCTGGGCGATCTCGGGGTTGGCGAGGACCATGATGTCGCGGTCGACCTTGGTCATCTCGTTACCCTTCCAGCCCCACTCCTTCTCGGCCTTGGCGGCGAACTCGGCATTCTTGTCGTTGTAGAACTGAATGCGGCCGTCGCCGTTCTTGTCCTCCCACTTCAGCAGGCCGGTGGTGGCCCAGCGGTTCATCCACTCGGGCACCTTGTCGATCTCGATGTTGCCGGTCGGCGAGCCGATCTCGCCGGTCTGCACCGTGTTGATCAGGTTCAGGCGAGCCATCGCACCCACCGCCGGGGCGGTCGTGTACAGGATCGCGATGAACACCAGCGCCCAACCGGCGGAGGCACGCGCGTCGCGGACCTTCGGCACGGTGAAGAAGCGGATGATGACGTGCGGCAGGCCCGCGGTACCGATCATCAGCGAGAACGTGTAGAACAGCATGTTCATCATGTTCCCGTTGGGTGATGTCGTGTACTCCTTGAAGCCCAAGTCGGTCACCACCTGGTCCAGCTTGTCGAGCAGGTGCACGCCGCTGCCGTCGGCCATGGTGCTGCCGAGGCCAAGCTGTGGCAGCGGGTTGCCGGTCAGCTGCAGCGAGATGAACACCGCGGGCACCGTGTAGGCGAAGATCAGCACGCAGTACTGGGCGATCTGGGTGTAGGTGATGCCCTTCATGCCGCCGAACACCGCGTAGATGAACACGATGACCATGCCGATGACCAGGCCGACTTCCGCCTTCACCTCGAGGAAGCGCGAGAAGGCGACGCCGATGCCCTTCATCTGGCCGATAACGTAGGTCACCGACGCGACGATCAGGCAGATCACCGCCACGATGCGGGCCGTCTGCGAGTAGTAGCGCTCGCCGATGAACTCCGGCACCGTGAACTTGCCGAACTTCCGGAGGTACGGTGCCAGCAGCATCGCCAGCAGCACGTAGCCGCCGGTCCAGCCCATCAGGAACACCGCGCCGCCGTAGCCGAGGAACGCGATCAGGCCGGCCATCGAGATGAACGACGCCGCCGACATCCAGTCGGCCGCGGTGGCCATGCCGTTGGCGACCGGGTGGATGCCCTTGCCGGCGACGTAGAACTCGCCCGTGGTACCGGCGCGCGACCAGATCGCGATGCCGATGTAGAGCGCGAACGTCGCGCCCACGACGAGATAGGTAATAGTTTTCAGGTCCATTGGTGTGCCCCTATCAGTCTTCGTGGACGTCGAATTCCCGATCGAGCTTGTTCATCGCGTGAGCGTAGAAAAAGATCAGGATCAGGAAGGTGTACATCGAACCCTGCTGCGCGAACCAGAAACCGAGCTTGTAACCGCCGATCTTGATCGCGTTGAGGGGCTCGAACAGCAGGATGCCGAAGCCGTAGGAGACCACGAACCAGATCACCAGCAACGTGATGATCAGCTTCAGGTTCCTGCTCCAGTAGGCTGCAGCTGCGCCTTCTAAACTCATGATTGAGTCCTCCTCGAGTTGTTGGTCGAACACCGGGTGGCCAGCCCCGAATCCGTCCCCGGTCCTTCCCTAGGCCTGGCAGGACGGATCCCACCAGCAACACGCCGGCCACCTCCGCTTATAGATGCACGATCCAGGCCAAACCACGTATAAATAAAATATATTCAATTCATACATGCAGTTGACGCCATTATTTGCTCAGCGACCGCCCTCCTTGCGTTACCCAAGGTAACGTTGTGCGCGGCATAAGTAACACTACTTACGTTACCTGAGGTAACAAACAGGCACGCCACGCCGCAGCCACTCCACCCCCCTTATCAACCCGTTTCCTTGGGCGTATAGTGCGCGCGCCTGTGGCCAGCCTCCCGTCCCGGGAGCAGCCCGCCAGGCGAGCCGCCGGAGACCGGGCGATCGATCCGTACCCCGCCGTGCGCCGACCCCGCAGCGCTGCGCGGCGGACCTGTGGCCGGCTCGCTACCGGCCGCCTGCGGCGCCGGTAGCCGGCATGCGCATCAGCAACTTACTGGTCGCCGCGCTGGTCGCGGTGCTGACCTTCGCCCTGTGGGCCGTGGCCAACCGCCCGGCCAGCGAGCCGCCGTGGCCGCAGCGCATCAGCGGCGTGTCGTTCTCGCCGATGCACGCCGACGACGACCCGACCGCCGGCCGCTACCCCAGCGTGGCCTCGATCGCGGCCGACCTCGCGCTGCTGCAGGGCAAGGTGCGCTCGGTGCGCAGCTACAGCACCGACGGCACGCTGCGCGAGATCCCGCGGCTGGCGCGCGCACGCGGCATGACGGTGACGCTCGGCGCCTGGCTCTCGGCCGACCGCGAGCGCAACGAGCGCGAGGTGACCACGCTGATCCAGCTGGCCAGGGCCAACCGCAACGTGACCCGGGTGATCGTCGGCAACGAGGCGATCCTGCGCGGCGACCTCGAGGTCGCCGAGGTCGCCGCCTACCTCGACCGCGTGCGCCGGGCGCTGAAGCAGCTGCCGGTCAGCACCGCCGAGCCGTGGCACGTCTGGCTCCAGCACCCGGAGCTGGCGCGCCACGTCAACTTCATCGCCGCGCACATGCTGCCGTACTGGGAAGGCATCCCGCTGGAGGGCGCGATCGACCACGTCAGCGCCACCTACGACATGCTCAGGCGCGCGCACCCGCGGCTGCCGGTGCTGATCGCCGAGGTCGGCTGGCCGAGCAACGGCCGCACCATCCGCGGCGCCGAGGCCTCGGAGGCCAACGAGGCGACCTTCCTGCGCCGCTTCCTCGTGCGCGCCGCCGAGCGCCGCTGGGAGTACTTCGTGATGGAGGCGTTCGACCAGACCTGGAAGTCCGCCGACGAGGGCGCGGTAGGTGCCTACTGGGGCATCTACGACGCCCAGCGCCGGCCGAAGTTCGCCTTCACCGAGCCGGTGGTGGCGATCCCGCAGTGGCAGCTGCTGGCCGCCGTCTCGGTGGTGCTCGGCCTGGTGCTGTCGAGCGTGCTGCTGCTCGACGGCGGCACGCTGCGCAAGCGCGGCCGCAGCTTCCTCGCGCTGACCGCCTTCGCCATCGCGGCGACGCTGGTGTGGGTCGCCTACGAGTACCTCGACCGCTACCTCGACGCCTGGACCGTGGCCATCGGCGGGGTGCTGGCATTCGGCTTCCTCGGGGTCGCCGTGGTGCTGCTGACCGAGGCGCACGAGTGGGCCGAGAGCGGCTGGGTCAGCGCGCGCCGGCGCGCCTTCGAACCGGTGCCCAAGGAGGCGGCGACCCACCTGCCGAAGGTCTCGGTCCACGTGCCGGCCTACAACGAGCCGCCGGAGATGCTGAACGCCACGCTGGACGCGCTGGCGCGGCTCGACTACCCGGACTTCGAGGTCCTGGTGATCGACAACAACACCCGCGACGAGGCGGTCTGGCGGCCGGTCGAGGCGCACTGCGCCGCGCTCGGGCCGCGCTTCCGCTTCTTCCACGTCGCCCCGCTGGCCGGGTTCAAGGCCGGCGCGCTGAACTTCGCGCTGGAGCGCACCGACCCGCGGGCCGAGGTGATCGCGGTGATCGACAGCGACTACCAGGTCACCCCGGGCTGGCTGCGCGACCTGGTGCCGCACTTCGCGCAGCCCGGGCTGGCGATCATGCAGGCACCGCAGGACTACCGCGACGCCGACGAGAGCACCTTCAAGTCGATGTGCCACGCCGAGTACCGCGGGTTCTTCCAGATCGGCATGATCACCCGCAACGAGCGCAACGCGATCATCCAGCACGGCACCATGACCATGGTGCGCACGACGGTGCTGCGCGAGGTCGGCGGCTGGGCCGAGTGGTGCATCACCGAGGACGCCGAGCTCGGGCTGCGCATCTTCGCCGCCGGTCACGCCGCCGGCTACATCCCGCAGAGCTACGGCCGCGGGCTGATGCCGGACACCTTCAACGACTTCCGCAAGCAGCGCTTCCGCTGGGCCTACGGCGCGGTGCAGATCCTGCGCCACCACGCGCGGCGGCTGCTGCTGCCGGGGCAGGACCGGCTCACCGCCGGGCAGCGCTACCACTTCCTGGCCGGCTGGCTGCCGTGGCTCGCCGACGGCCTGAACCTGTTCTACACCGCGGGCGCGCTGGCCTGGTCGCTGGCGATAATCGCGCTGCCGAAGACCGTCGACCCGCCGCTGGCGATCTTCTGCCTGCCGCCGCTGGCGCTGTTCGGCTTCAAGCTGGCGAAGATGCTGCACCTGTACCTGGCGCGGATGCGCGCCGGGGCGTGGCCGACGCTGGGCGCGGCGCTGGCCGGCCTGGCGCTGTCGCACACCGTCGCCAAGGCGATGCTGACCGGCTTCGTCACCCGCGGCCTGCCGTTCTTCCGCACCCCGAAGTGCGAGAACCGCCCGGCGCTGGTGCAGGCGCTGGCGCACGCCGCCGAGGAGGGCGCGCTGGCGCTGGCGCTGTGGCTGGCCGCGCTCGGGGTGCTGCTGCGCCAGGGCACCGCGCTGCAGGAGACCGTGCTCTGGTCGACGGTGCTGCTGCTGCAGTCGCTGCCCTACCTGGCCGCGGTGGCGATGTCGTTGATCAGCGCGCGGCCGCGGCGGCCGCCGGCGACGCCGAACGCGAGCGCCGATGCGCTGAACGGGACCTCCGGGGCCAGGTGAACCGCGTTTCGCCGGCGCCGCCGGCAGCGGCACAATAGCGCCGCAACAGCCGCCGGGACCGCGCCGATGGACCGCTACGCCAGCGTACCGTACGACAGCAGGCCGATCGCCGAGAGCGACCCGGCCCACCTCGCCACCCTCGCCTACCTGCACGGGCTCGACCCGGCGCCGCCCGCCGAGGCGCGGATCCTCGAGCTCGGCTGCGCCGGCGGCGGCAACCTGCTGCCGCTGGCCGCGCGCTGGCCCGGCAGCCGCTGCGTCGGCGTCGACCTCTCCGCGGCGCAGGTCGCGGCCGCGCGCCGGCTGGCCACGGCGGCCGGCCTCGGCAACGTCGAGCTGCTCAGCGCGGACCTCGCCGCGCTCGACCCGGCCACGCTCGGCGAGTTCGACTACGTGATCGCCCACGGCGTCTACTCGTGGGTGCCGGCGCCGGTGCGCGCGGCGCTGCTCGGGCTGTGCCGGGCCTGCCTGGCCCCGCACGGGATCGCCTTCGTCAGCTACAACACCCTCCCCGGCTGGCGCCTGCGCGGCATGCTGCGCGACTTCCTCGGCTGCACCGGCGACGCCGACGCCGACCCGGCAGCCCAGGCCGCGCGCGGCCGCGCGGCGCTGCAGCGGCTGCACGCCGCGCTCGACGGGCTCGACGACCTCGCCGCGCGCTACCTGCGCGCGGAGATCCCGGCGCTGCTCGCGGCCGGCGACGGCTACCTGCTGCACGAGTACCTGGCCGCGGAGAACCACGCCTGCCTGTTCCGCGACTTCGTCGCCGAGGCCGCCGCGCACGGCCTGCGCCACGTCGCCGACGCGCAGCCGCACACCGAGTTCGCGGCGAGCCTCGGCGCGGCCGCCGAGACCGCGCTGGAGGGGCTCGACGACCCGCTCGAGCGCGGCCAGTGGCTGGACTTCGTCTACAGCCGCAAGCTGCGCCGCAGCCTGCTGTGCCACGCCGCGCGGCTGCCGGCGCTCGACCTCGAGCGCTTCGGCGGGTGCGCCTTCAGCGCCGACCTGGCGCCGCCGCCGAAGCTCGACCTGCGCCGCCCGCGCCCGGCGCCGTTCGCCCTGGCCGACGGCAGCCGGGTCGAGGTCCACCACCCGCTGACCCGCGCCGCGCTGCTCGAGCTCGGGCGCCGCTACCCGGCGGCGCTGCCGCTCGAGCCGCTGTGGCAGGCCGCCGCCGCGACCCTGCGCGGCGCCGGCGCGGCGGCCCAGGCCGATGCCTTGCCGCACCTCGCCGCGGAGCTGTTCAGCCTGTTCGCCCACGGCGCCGTGCGCGCCCACCTGGTGCCACGCCCGGGCGTCGTCGGCCCCGCGGAGCGGCCCGCCGCGACACCGCTGGCACGCGCCGCGGCGGCGGCCGGCATGGCGCTGGCCACGCTCGACCACGAGGCGCTGGAGCTCGACCCGTTCGGCGCGCGGCTGCTGCAGTCGCTCGACGGCAGCACGACGCTGGAGGCCCTGGTCGAGGGGCTCGGCGCCGAGCTGCTGCAGGGGGTGCTGCCGCCGCCGCGCGAGCTGCGCGCCGCCGACCGCGGCGACCCGCAACGGCTGCAGCGCGCGCTGCTCGAGCTGTGCCGCGGACGCGTGC
>DATCZX010000102.1:0-2353 GCA_036525695.1 Gammaproteobacteria bacterium
TTGGAGTTGCGGCGACGGCCCGTCCGGCCGCGTCGCACGGTCCGCCCGGGTGCCGGCCCAGCGGGCCGGGGCGGGTCAGTTGGCCGGGCTCGGCAGCACGCCGCGCTGGTTGGCCTGGGCCCAGGCGCGGGCCGAATCGAAGGCGTCGTCGATCTGGCTGTCGCTGAGGTGCGGGCCGAGCCGCTCGAGCATCGACTCGGCCAGCGCGGCGGCGCGCGGGTCGTGGTGGCTGGTGTAGGTGGCGAGGCCGTACCAGCGGTAGGCATCGACCAGGCTGCGCTCGGTGCCGAGGCCGTGCAGGGCCATGTTGCCGAGGGTCAGCAGCGCGGCGTCGTTGCCCGCCACCGCGGCGCGGTGGAACAGCACGAACGCCGCGTGGTAATCGCGGTCGACGCCGCGCCCGTGGTAGTGCATCGCGGCCAGGTTGGCGAGGCCCTCGTCGTGACCCTGCTCCGCCGCGCGGCGGAACCAGTCGAGCGCCGCGGCGTAGTCCTGGTCGACGCCGAGCCCGCGCAGGTAGAGCTCGCCGAGCCGGTTCTGCGCCGCGGCCAGGCCCTGCTCGGCGGCGCGCCGGTACCACTGCGCGGCCAGCGCGTAGTCCTGGCTGACCTGCTCGCCGGCGTCGTGCTTGCGGCCGAGCCAGTACTGCGCCAGCGCAGCGCCCGAATCGGCGGCCAGGGTGAACCAGCGCTGGGCCACGCTGTCATCGCGTGGGACCGCGCGGCCGAGGTGGTAGGCCTCGCCGAGCAGCAGCCGCGCCTCGGCATCGCCGGCGGCGGCACGCCGCTCGAGGGCGGGCAGCTGGCCCGCCGTCAGCTGGGCGGCGTGCGCCAGCAACGCGTCGGCGACGTGCTCGGCCTGCGCCGCGGGCGGCAGCAGGAGCCAACCGAGCAGGCAGGCGAGCAGCTGGCGGGAGAGTGCGTGGCGGCGTCGGTGCATCGGGATCCTTGCCCGTGGCCGGGCGAAGCGGTCCGGCCTTGGCAATAACGTAGCATCCCTAAGGGCTTGCCGCAGCCACGCACCAGCACGG
This sequence comes from Gammaproteobacteria bacterium, assembly GCA_036525695.1. GTDB lineage: Bacteria > Pseudomonadota > Gammaproteobacteria > QNFN01 > QNFN01 > DATCZX01. Next base: position 1,031 of record DATCZX010000102.1, read on the forward strand.
GGCTGCCGGCCGAGGCTGCGCACCACACTGGTGCGATGCCGGAGGCGGATGCACTAAAACAGCGCAACCCGTGCCGGCACGGTTTCATAACCCATTGAATAAAAATATTTAACCAGCTGGCCTGAATCGTGCAGTTGCCTGGAATCCGTCACTCCGGGAGGCTCCATGAACTCGTTACAGGCTGGAATCGATGTCCTCTTCGTGCTGCTCGGCGCCATCATGGTGCTGGCCATGCACTCCGGGTTCGCCTTCCTCGAGGTCGGCACCGTACGCGCGAAGAACCAGGTCAACGCCCTGGTCAAGATCATCTGCGACTTCGCCGCGTCGACCATCGGCTACTTCTTCATCGGCTACGCGCTGGCCTACGGCACCGGCTTCCTCGACGCCGCCCCGGCGCTGGTCGAGAGCAACGGCTACGCGCTGGTCAAGTTCTTCTTCCTGCTGACCTTCGCCGCGGCGATCCCGGCGATCGTCTCCGGCGGCATCGCCGAGCGCGCGAGCTTCTACCCGCAGCTGGCCGCCACCTTCCTGCTGGTCAGCCTGGTCTACCCGTTCTTCGAAGGGATCACCTGGAACGGCAATTTCGGCATCCAGGCCTGGTTCGAGGCGACCTTCGGCGCCGCCTTCCACGACTTCGCCGGCTCGATCGTGGTGCACGCGGTCGGCGGCTGGGTGGCGCTGGTCGCGGTGCTGCTGCTCGGCCCGCGCCAGGGGCGCTACGGCAAGGACGGCGGCATGACCGCGCACCCGCCGTCGAGCATCCCATTCCTCGCGCTCGGCGCCTGGATCCTGACCGTCGGCTGGTTCGGCTTCAACGTGATGTCGGCGCAGAGCGTCGAGGCGATCTCCGGGCTGGTCGCGGTCAACTCGCTGATGGCGATGGTCGGCGGCATCCTCGCCGCGCTGTTCGTCGGCAGGAACGACCCGGGCTTCGTGCACAACGGGCCGCTCGCCGGGCTGGTCGCGGTGTGCGCCGGCTCCGACCTGATGCACCCGCTCGGTGCGCTGGTCACCGGGGCGATCGCCGGCGCGCTGTTCGTCTGGGCGTTCACGCTGACGCAGAACCGCTGGAAGATCGACGACGTCCTGGGCGTCTGGCCGCTGCACGGCCTGTGCGGCCTGTGGGGCGGCATCGCCGCCGGCATCTTCGGCCTCGAGGCGCTCGGCGGCATGGGCGGCGTGCACCCGCTGGTGCAGCTGCTCGGCTCGGCGCTCGGCGTGGTCGTCGCGCTGGTCGGCGGCGTGCTGGTCTACGGCGCGCTGAAGGCCACCGTCGGCCTGCGCCTGAGCAAGGAAGAGGAGTTCAACGGCGCCGACCTGAGC
>DATCZX010000103.1:0-10590 GCA_036525695.1 Gammaproteobacteria bacterium
GCCTTCTGCTCGTCGGTGGTCCAGGTGTTTCCGGGGATGGCGTTGGGGGGGAAGTAGTACGTGGAGTTTCCTCCCATCTCGTGGAGGTCCACCACCACGTGGGGCTGGAAGTCCAGGAGTGCCATCGGCACCCAGGACCCCGAGCTGCAGGTGCGCATCCGCCTCGACCGGCTGGCCCCGCTGGGGCTGTCGCCGGTGGCGGTGGCCGACGCGGTGCAGCGGCTGTTCGTCGACGTCGCCGCCGGCAGCGTGCGCGTCGGCGAGCAGTCGTGGCTGGTGCGCGTGGTCGGCAAGCAGGCCGATCCCGAGTACCTGGCCCAGCTGCCGCTGCTGACCGCCGCCGGCGAGGTGCGCCTGGACCAGGTCGCCGAGGTGGTGCGCGCGCGCGAGCGGGCCGACCGGCTGGTCGCGCACGGCGGCGAGCCGGCGGTGATGCTGTGGGTGTTCAAGCGCCCGGAGACCAACATCATCGACCTGGTCGAGCGGCTGCGCGGCTACATCGACGGCCAGCGCGCGGTGCTCGCCGGCGCCGGGCTGGAGCTGCGGCTGGTCGACGACCAGACCACCATCACCCGCTCCGCGCTGCGCGTGATGCAGACCAACGCGCTGCTCGGCCTGACGCTGGTGCTGTTCGTGACCTGGCTGTTCCTCGGCTCGCGCATCGCGCTGCTGACCAGCATCGGCATCCCGTTCACGCTGGCCGGCACCTTCTGGCTGCTCGGCGCGCTGGGGCAGACGCTGAACGTCACCGTGCTGCTCGGCGTGGTGATCGGCCTCGGCATGCTGGTCGACGACGCGGTGGTGGTGGTCGAGGCGATCTACTACCGCATGGTCCGCGGCGCGCAGGTGATGGAGGCGTCGCTCGGCGCGCTGCGCGAGGTGTTCGCCCCGGTGACCACCTCGGTGCTGACCACCATCGCGGCGTTCATGCCGCTGATGCTGATGCCGGGGATCGTCGGCGAGTTCATGCTGGTGGTGCCGCTGGTGGTGACCACCGCGCTGGCGATCAGCCTGCTCGAGGCGTACTGGATGCTGCCGGCGCACATGCACGCCTTCCACGTCGGCTTCGCCCGGCCGGGGCGGGTGCAGCGGCGGCGCACGCGCGCGCTGCGCTGGATCCGCACCGGCTACACGCGGCTGCTGATCAAGGTGCTGCGCCGGCCGCTGCTGTCGCTGCTGCTGGTCGGGCTGCTGGTGCTCGGCGCGCTCGGCAGCTTCCTCTCCGGCATGGTGCGCACCGAGTTCTTCGCCTTCGACCCGGTGCGGCTGTTCTACGTCAACGTCGAGATGCCGCCCGGCACCTCGCTGGAGAAGACCCTGGAGCGCACCGTGGCGCTCGAGCGCGAACTGGCCGGGGGGTTCCTGCCGGGCGAGGTGCGCGGCAGCGTCAGCTTCGCCGGGCTCGCGCTGACCGAGACCGAGCCGCTGTTCGGCGACCACCTCGGCCAGGTGTTCGTCAGCCTGCACCCGGAACGCCCGGGGCTGCGCACGGTGGACCAGATGCTCGCCGACCTGCGCCCGCGGCTCGCCATCCCGGGGCCGCGCAACGTGCGCTTCCTGCGCATCGCCGGCGGCCCGCCGACGCTGAAGCCGATCCTGGTCAAGGTGCGCGGCGACAGCTTCGCCGCGATCCGCGCCGCGGCGGCGGACCTGAAGGGCTACCTGGCCACGCTGCCGGCGGTGCGCGACATCGCCGACGACGACCGCGCCGGGGCGCGCCAGCTGGTGCTGCAGCCCGACCTCGACGCGGTCCGCCGCAGCGGCCTCGACCCGCTCAGCGCCGGTCGGGTGGCGCGCCTGCTGGTCGACGGCGAGGTGGTCACGAGCCTGCAGCACCAGGGCGAGAAGGTCGAGGTGCGGGTGCTCGCCGGCAGCGACGGCGGCGGCGACCTCGACGCGCTGCTGCGGCAGACGCTGCCGCTGGCGGACGGCGGCACGGTCGCGCTCGGCGAGCTGTTCGCGCACCGCACCGGTCCCGCGGCGGTCAACATCCGCCACTACAACTTCCGCCGCGCGATCACCGTCGAGGCCGACCTGGACAAGGCCCGGCTCGACACCGCCGAGGCCAACCGGCTGATCCGCGACCGCTGGGAGTCGGCGCTGAAGACCCGCCACCCCGGCATCGACCTCGACTTCACCGGCGAGCTCGACGACATCCAGGAGAGCCTCGACGCGATCGTCGCGCTGTTCCTGTTCGGCGTCGGGCTGATCTACGTGATCCTCGGCACCCAGTTCCGCAGCTACTTCCAGCCGCTGATGATCCTGACCACGGTGCCGATGGCGTTCACCGGCGTCACCCTCGGCCTGCTGATCACCGGCAACCCGCTGAGCCTGTTCACGCTGTACGGCATCGTCGCGCTGTCCGGGATCGCGGTGAACTCGGCGATCGTGCTGATCAGCGCCGGCAACGAGCGCCGGCGCAACGGCATGAGCCTGCTGCACGCGACGCTCTACGCGGCGCGGCGGCGGGTGATCCCGATCCTGATCACCTCGCTGACCACGGTCGCCGGGCTGTTCTCGCTGGCCACCGGGCTCGGTGGCAAGTCGCTGCTATGGGGCCCGGTGGCGACGGCGATCGTCTGGGGGCTGGTCTTCTCGACGGTGCTGACGCTGCTGGTGGTGCCGCTGCTGTACCGGCTGTTCATGGGCCGCGCCGGGGCCAGCACCGCCGGCTGAGCGGCGCGGCAGGCAGTCGCTCGCGGCCGGTTGGCGGGGCGTGAGCGACCTGCGTCAAGCGCGGGCGCGATCGCCGTTGACAGCCGCCGGGCCGGCGGGTCTCAATCGAACGCCACGCAGACCCGCAGCGGACTGGAGCCCGAGATGGCCGCGAACGCCGTCCCTGAACGCCTCGACTGGCGCACCCCGGCGCTGGTGATCGTCGCCGGCTGCCTGATCTCGATGCTCGGCTTCGGCCCGCGCTCGGTGGTGGGGCTGTTCCTCGAGCCGATGACCCAGGCGCGCGGCTGGGGCCGCGAGACCTACGGCCTGGCGATGGCGATCCAGAACCTGCTGTGGGGCATCGGCGTGCCGGTGGCGGGGGCGCTGGCCGACCGCTTCGGCCCGACCCGGGTGATGCTGGTCGGCGCGCTGATGTACTGCCTCGGCCTGGTCGGCATGGCGCTGGCCGAGTCGAGCCTGGCGCTGCACCTGACCGGCGGCGTGCTCTCCGGCCTGGGGGTCGCGTTCACCGCCTTCTCGCTGGCGCTGGCGTCGATGGCGCGGGTGGTCGGTCCTGAAAGGCGCTCGCTGGTGCTCGGCCTCGGCACCGCCTCCGGCTCGCTCGGCCAGGTGGTCTTCTCGCCGCTCGGCCAGGCGTGGATCGCGGCGTTCGGCTGGCAGACGGCGCTCTACCTGCTGGCCGCCTGCACGCTGCTGATCGTGCCGCTGGCCTTCGCGCTGCCGTCGTCGACCGCGGCCAAGGGCGAACTGCCGAGCGACCAGACCTTCGTCGACGCGCTGCGCGAGGCCGCCGGCCACCGCGGCTTCGTGCTGCTGACCCTCGGCTTCTTCGTCTGCGGCTTCCACGTCGCCTTCATCACCGTGCACTTCCCGGCCTACGTCAAGGACCTCGGGCTCGGCGGCCACGTCGGTGCCTACGCGCTGTCGCTGATCGGCCTGTTCAACATCGCCGGCTCGTTCCTCTCCGGCGCCGCCGGGCAGCGCTGGAGCAAGAAGGGCGGCCTCGCCTTCATCTACTTCGCCCGCGCACTGTGCATCCTCGGCCTGCTGCTGGCGCCGAAGACCGAGCTGACCATGTACCTGTTCGCCGGGGCGATGGGCATCCTGTGGCTGTCGACGGTGCCGCTGACCTCCGGGATCGTCGCCCAGGTGTTCGGCGTGCGCTACATGGCGACGCTGTTCGGCATCGTCTTCTTCAGCCACCAGGTCGGCAGCTTCCTCGGCGTCTGGCTCGGCGGGCGGCTCTACGACACCACCGGCAACTACGACGCGGTGTGGTGGGCCGGGGTCGCGCTCGGCGTGCTCGCCGCCGCGGTGCACCTGCCGATCAACGAGCGGCCGCTGGCGCGGCTGGCGGCGGCGCGGGCGGGCTGAGCGCGGCCACGGGCTGTTACATGGATACCTGAAGAGCGAAAGCCCCTTTTTTGTAGGATGGGCAAAGCGCAGCGTGCCCGTCATCTTTTTCGGCCAGGCCCGGAATAGATGGGCACGCTGCGCTTTGCCCCTCCTACGGGACTGATCCCCGATTTCTCTGCCGCTGGCCGGCTTCCGCTCACCAGCGCTCGAGCTGCGCGAAGCGCGCCAGCACCCCGCGGCTGGCCGGGGTGTCGCGGCAGGCGGCCTGCAGGTCCCGGGCCTCGGCGTCGCCGAGCAGCCCCTGCGCGCGGTAGTGCTCGATGTGCGCGGCGGTCACCGCGCCGTCGAACTCGGGGTGGAACTGCACGCCCCAGGCGCGCGGGCTGCAGACGAACGCGGCGTGCGGGTCGCGCGCGCTGGAGGCCAGCTGCAGCGCCCCCGGCGGCAGCTGCAGCACCGCCTGGCGGTGGCTCATGTTGGCCGAGAAGCGCGCCGGCAGGCTGCCGAGCAGCGGGTCGCCGGCAACCTGCCGGTCGAGCGCCACGCTGCCCACCTCGAGCCCGTGCGGGTTGTCGCCGACCGTGCCGCCGAGCGCGTGGGCCAGCAGCTGGTGGCCGAAGCAGATGCCGAGCACCGGCAGGCCGGCGTCGACCGCCTCGCGCAGCCAGCGCGCGCACGCCTCGCTCCAGCCGGCGTGGTCGGTCAGCATCGCCGCCGAGCCGGTCACCACCACCCGGCCGACGGTGCCGGGCGCAGGCAGCGGCGCGCCGCGGTGCCCCGCGACCACGCTGACGCGCCCCGCCGCCCGGCCCATCGCGGCAGTGATCCAGTCCTCGAAATCGCCGGCGCGGTCGGCCAGCGCGGCGAGCTTGTCGCCGCACTTCAGCACCAGCGTGTCGCAGCCGCCGAGCACCCGCTGCGGCCCCTCAGCCGCCGTACGCGTCGGGCGAGGCCAGCCAGGCCTGCTCCGCGGCCGTGCTGTCGCGGCCGAGGATCGCGTTGCGGTGCGGGAAGCGGCCGAAGCGGCGCACGATCTCGCGGTGGTGCTCGGCCCACTTCAGGTTGTCGGCGAGGCCGGCGGCGGCGTACAGCGCCACCGCGCGGTCCTGGTCCGCCAGCGTCTCGCTGTGCATCCACGGCAGGTAGAGGAACGCCCTGCCGGCGTCGTCGAGCGCGGCGTCGAAGCCGCGCGCGATCGCGCGGGCGGCCACGGCGCGCGCCGCGGCCTCGGTGGCGAAGCTCTCGGGCTGCCCGCGGAACATGTTCAGCGGCAGCTGGTCGAGCACGATGACCAGTGCCAGCGCCCCGCGGGGCGTCGCCTCCCAGGCGTGCAGCGCGTCGTCGCGGGCCGCCTCCCAGGTGGCCAGGAAGCGCTCGCCGAGCTCGGCGTCGAACTCCGGCGTGGCGCGGAACCAGAGCGGCCGGTGGGCCGGGTCGAACCAGAATGCCAGCAGCGCCTCGGCGTCGGCGGGCGGGATGCCGCTCCGCACCGGCTCAGTTCGCCTGCGGGTTGTCGGCCATGAAGCGCTCGAGCAGCTCGGTCGGCACCGCGCCGACCTGCTGCGCCAGCAGCCGGCCGTCGGGGGCGTAGAGCAGGAACGCCGGGGTCCCGGTCAGCGGCGCGCCGGTCAGCTGGTAGTAGAGCGCGCTGCCGCCCTCCCAGTCGACCAGCAGGTTCGGGTAGTTCAGCGCGTGGCGCCGGACGAACGCGCGCGCCGCGTCGAGGCCCTGCGGGCCGTCGAGGCTGATGCCGAGCATGCGCGCGTCGCTGTCCTTGTGCCGGGCGTGGAAGTCGACGTAGGCGTGCGCCTTGCTGTTGCAGACGCCGCAGTCGGAGGCCCAGATCTTGACGAAGGTCCACTGGCCCTTGCCGGTGTACTCGTCGAGGGCATGGGGCATGCCGGCGAAGTCCTGCAGCGTGGTGGCGCCGGCGAGGCCGGCGCCGCACAGCAGCGTCGCGCCGAGCAGCAGGGAACGGATCAGGTGGGGCATGGCGGTCAGGTCCGGTCAGGGGGCATGGGTTAACGCTCCGCCAGGCGTGCGCCCGCGTCAAGCGTCCGTGGTCGGCGTCCCTGGCGGGACTGCAACGCAGTTGACCGGGCGCAGGTCGCCGCGCTTACAGCGGCTGGTTGCGCCGCCACGCCCACAGGTGGCGGCAGGCGCGGCTGCGCCAGGGGCGCCACGGCTCGGCCAGCGCGCGCATCGCGGCGCGGCGCGCCGGGCCGCGCGGCGGCAGCGGGTAGAGCCGCTCCAGCGCCCGCTCGATGCCGACGTCGTCGGCCGGGAAGACGTCGGGACGCTGCAGGCAGAACATCAGCAGCATCTCCGCGGTCCAGCGGCCGATACCGTGCAGCGCGGTCAGCCGCGCGATCACCGCGGCGTCGTCGAGCGGCTCCAGCACGCCGCGCGCGAGCGTCCCGGCGAGGGCCTGCTCGGCCAGGCCGGTGACGTAGGCGACCTTGCGCTGCGACAGCCCGGCCGCGCGCAGCGCCGCCGGCGGCAGCGCGAGCAGCCGCCGCGGTTCCGGGTCGCCGTCCGGGAACAGCGCCAGCAGGCGCCGCTCGATGGTGTCGGCGGCCTGCTTCGACAGCTGCTGCGCCAGCACCGCGCGCAGCAGCGCGCGGTAGGGCTCGGCCGCTGGCGAGAGGGGCGACAGCGTGGTCTGCCGGATCACCGCGGCCAGCACCGGGTCGGCCGCGGCGAGGTGGCGGTCGGCACGCCGCGCCTGCGCGGGGGTCACCTGGCGCGGCTGACGTGCAGCGGGTCGTAGCTGCCGGAGTGGACCGCCTTGCGCTCCGCCTCCGGGGCACTCAGCGGGGTGGCCGGGCGCAGCGTCGCCAGCGAGCGGCGGGCCAGCTCCTGGTACTCGTGGGTGCCCTGCGATTTCCAGGCGACGTCCTTGTCGTCGAGCTCGCGCATCACCTTGGCCGGCACGCCGCCGACCAGGGTGCGCGGCGGCACCGCGAAACCGGCGCGCACCAGCGCCAGCGCGGCGACGATGCTCTCGGCGCCGACCACGGCGCGGTCCATGACCACCGCGTGCATGCCGACCAGCGCGTTCCGCTCGACCCGGCAGCCGTGCAGGATCGCGCCGTGGCCGACGTGGCCGTCCTGCTCGACCACGCAGCTGCCGGAGGGGTAGCTGTGCAGGATGCAGTTGTCCTGCACGTTGCTGCCCGCGCCCAGCTCGATCCGCCCCATGTCGCCGCGCAGCGAGGCGCCGGGGCCGACGTAGCAGCCCGCGCCGACGATCACGTCGCCGATCAGCACCGCGTCGGGGTGGACGAAGGCGGAGGGGTCGATCACCGGGACGACGCCGTCGATCGCGTAGACCTTGGCCATGGGTCGGGCTCCGTTGCAGGGACAGGGGACTCTAGCAGCCCGTCGGAGCGGGGGTCGACCTCCCCGTGCGCTGCCGTCGAACCGGCCGGGGCCGGCCGGTCGAGGCTGTGGACGCGCCCGCGGGTTGTAGTACATATATATACATAACAAAATATGCACAAGTATCCAGAACTGCCGGTGGTTGATAAATAACATTGCATAGTCAATTATGCATTCATGCATAGGAGGCCGCATGGCGCGCACCACCATCTCGCTGCCCGATGACCTGAAGCGCCGCATGGAGGCCGTCGAGGAGCGGGTCAACTGGTCCGCCGTCGCCACCGAGGCGTTCGCGGCGAAGCTGCACGAGCTCGGCCGGCAGCGGCGCGACCTGCAGCTCGAGGAGGTGATCGAGCGGCTGCGCCAGACCCGCGACCGCGAGGCGCCGAGCGAGTACCGGCAGGGCTACGCCGCCGGCCGCGAGTGGGCCATGCGTCACGCCAGCTACGCCGAGCTGGGCCGGCTGAAGCGCCTCTACGACTGGTGGGAGTACGAGCCCGAGTACGACCTCGACTGGTTCATCGACAACGTCGGCCAGGACACCCGCTGGAGCGCCCCGCAGTACATCGCCTTCGAGATCCTGGCGTTGCCGGAGTCCGAACGCGCGGCCGAGGTCGCCGAGGCCTTCTGGCACGCCGCGCTCGCCGGTGCGGCCCCGCCCGAGGGGCGCTCGGACTTCCTCGAGGGCTTCGTCAAGGGCGCGGTCGAGCTGTACGCCGAGGTCGCCGGCGCGCTGTGAGCCCGGCGGCGCCGGTCACGCCTCAGCCGTGGCCGGAAGCCCCCGGGGGGACGCGTGGCGGCTGCTCGGCCGGGCAGACGAGCACGACCTGGGGGTCGTCGTCCCCGGAGCGGCCGGTTCCGGCCTGCACCAGCACCAGCCAGCAGTTGCGCCGGCGGGAGCGCAGCCCCTGGGTGTGCAGTCGGTGGTGGCGAAGTCGCATCGTGCGTTGCATCCGGGCCTCCTTACCTCCCTGGACTGCAGTGTGGCCCAGCCGCGCCGGCGCTGCCGTGCGCTGGTTCACACTGTGCCGCGCGCACGGGCGTTCAGCGCTTGCGCGGCTGCTCGTGCCAGACCACCGAGTAGAGGTCGTGGCGGCGGTCCTTGAGGTTCTTCACCGTGCCGTTGTTGCGCGCCAGGTAGAGCGACTCGAGGCGCAGGTCGGCGAAGGCCACGGTCTCGACGTTCGGCGTGGTGTCGGCGGCGATGCCGTCGCGCGCGAACGGGAAGTCGCACGGCGTCAGGATGCAGCTCTGCGCGTACTGGATGTCCATGTTGGCGACCCCGGGCAGGTTGCCGCAGTTGCCCGACATCACCACGTAGCACTGGTTCTCGACCGCGCGCGCGGCGCAGCAGTAGCGCACCCGCAGGTAGCTCTGCCGCTCGTCGGTGCAGAACGGCACGAAGATGATGTTGACCCCCTGGTCGATCAGGTGCCGGGCCAGCTCGGGGAACTCCGAGTCGTAGCAGATCAGCACGCCGATCGGGCCGCAGTCGGTCTCGATCGCCTGCACCGTGCTGCCGCCCTCGATGTTCCACCAGTAGACCTCGTTCGGGGTCGGGTGGATCTTCGGCTGCTGGTGGATGCTGCCGTCGCGCAGGAACACGTAGCTGATGTTCTCGACCCGCCCCGAGTCGACCCGGGTCGGGTGCGAGCCGCCGATGATGTTGATGTTGTACTGCATCGCCATCTCGTGCAGCGCCTTGGTCAGCGGCGCGGTGTACTTGGTCAGCGCCTCGATCGACTGCGCGTGGTTGAGCTTCTGGTCCTCGATCGACAGCAGCTGCAGCGAGAACAGCTCGGGGAAGACCACGAAGTCGGCGCGGTAGTCGGCGACCACGTCGACGAAGTACTCGACGTACTCGACGAACTGCTCGAACGAGACCACCTTGCGCTGCTGGTACTACACCGTGCGCCTGGCCACGGTGTCGGGCAGGCGGCCGCCGTAGCGCTTGGCGCGCCCGGAGGGATGCTCCTCGGGCAGCTTCGGGTTCTTCCACAGCAGGTGCACGGCGTAGCCGAGCGACTCGTTGTCGGCCGGCATGTAGTGCGGCAGCACGCCGAGGATCTCGAAGCCGTTGCGCAGCTGGAACGACAGCACCGGGTCGCGCGCCTGCTTGGTGCGCACCGCCTCGACGAAGGCCTCGGCGCTCTTGTACTTGTTGCGCTTGCGCGCCAGCGTCGGCAGCCGCCCGGCGAACACGATCCCGGCCAGGCCCTGCTCCTGGCACAGCCGCTTGCGCGCGTCGTACAGCCGCTGGCCGATGCGCCAGCCGCGCAGGTCGGGGTCGACGCAGACCTCCATGCCGTACAGGTAGTCACCCTCCGGCTCGTGGCGCGAGGCGTAGCCGTTGCCGGTGATCTCGGCCCAGGTGTGCGGCTTCAGCGCGAGGTCGCCGTCGATGCGGAAGCTGGCCGAGTAGCCGACCACCAGGCCCTCGTACTCGGCGACGAAGACCCCGTCCGGGTGGTTGCTCAGCTGCCCGCGCAGCATGCTGCGGGTGTAGCCGGGGATCTCGGGGTAGACCTTGGCGATCAGCGCCTGGATCGCCGGGATGTCGCGTACCTTGGCGTTGCGGATCTGCAGCTTGCTGGCGGTCGCGTTTCTTGCTCTGGCCATACCTGAATTTGCCTCTCTGTAAGCGTGGCCCGGACGGATCGCGGGGCTGGAGCGGACAGCATAGCGGGTCGCCGGCCGGCTGCGACCTGCTCAGTGACTGCCCGGAGCGGGTGGCGGTGTGGGTCGAACCCGGGGGCGATTCACGCCCGGGAGCCGGTCACGGAGTGTGCGGGCGGCAGGCTGGTTCACGCGTCCTGCCTGGTTTCGCGGGCAGCGGGGATGGCGCAAAAACCCTGCGGCTGGACGTCGAGCGCGGCGTTGAACTTGCTGGACAGGTTCTGAAACGCGATCAACGCGGTCAGCTCGATGATCGCATCGTCGTCGAAGTGCCGGCGCAGGGCCTCGAAGTGCGCCGGTCGGAGAAGGTGACCGCCTCAGCGTAGGCCAGCGCTGCCTTCTCCCGGGAGGAGAACAGGGGCTCGATTCGAACCGGTCGAGCGCCGCGAGCTTCTCCTCGGCGATGCCGCGCCGGAGCACGGTCGCCGAGTTGATATCGACGCAGAACGCGCACCAGTTGATCTGCGACACGCGCACCGTCACCAGCGAGCGCAGCGC
>DATCZX010000104.1:0-8015 GCA_036525695.1 Gammaproteobacteria bacterium
CTGTCGCTGGGCGAGCGGATCGACCGCACGCTGGTGGCGCAGGTGGCCGCGCTCGACGCGCGCATCGCGGCGCTGGCCGCGCAGGGCGCACTGCCCGGCCTGGTCGAGACGGTGCCGACCTTCCGCTCGCTGACGCTGATCTACGACCCGCTGCTGACCACGCGCCGCGAGCTGCAGCAGGCCCTCGCGCCGGCGCTGGCGACGGCGATCGACGGCACGCTCGCCAGCGGCCGCTCCTGGCGGCTGCCGGTCTGCTACGGCGGCGACTTCGGCCCCGACCTGGCCGCCACCGCGGCGGCCGCGGGGCTCGACGAAGCCGCCGTGATCGCGCTGCACCACGGGCGCGACTACCGCGTCTACATGCTCGGCTTCCTGCCCGGGTTCCCGTTCATCGGCGACGTCGCCGAACCGCTGCGCCTGCCGCGGCGCAGCGAGCCGCGCCCGCGCGTGGCCCCCGGCAGCGTCGCCGTCGCCGGCGGGCTGACCGCGGTCTACCCGTCCGCCAGCCCGGGCGGCTGGCACCTGCTCGGGCGCTGCCCGGTGCCGCTGTTCGACCTCGCCAGCGCGCAGCCCTCGCTGCTGCAGCCCGGCGACCGGGTCCGCTTCACCCCGGTCGAGGCGGCCGAGTACGCGCGGCTGGAGCGGGCGCTGGCCGGCGGCGAGCTGCCGCGGGAACGGTTCGCCGCTGCGGGTGACCCGGCATGAGCGGCGCCGTCGCCTCGGTCATGGTGCTCAACCCCGGGGCCTACACCTCGGTCCAGGACCGCGGCCGGGTGGGCCTGCGCCGCGTCGGCGTGCCGTGGTCGGGCGCGCTGCACCGCGAGCGCCAGGGGCTGGCCAACGCGCTGGTCGGCAACCCCGCCGAAGGACCGCTGCTCGAGCACTTCGACGGCGGCCTGCAGCTGCAGGTCGCGCAGGGCCCGGTGGTGGTCGCCGTCGGCGGCGAGGCCGAGGTCGAGATCGCGCGCGCCGGCGTCACCCGGCGCGCGGCCTGCTGGCGCAGCTACGTGCTGGCCGCGGAGGATCGCGTGCGGGTGCGCAGGACGCTGTCCGGCCGGCTGGTCTACGTCGCCATCGGCGCGCTGCGGGTGCCGACGCTGCTGCGCAGCGCGTCGACCTACGCGCGCGCCGGCATCGGCCGCGCGCTGGTGACGGGCGACCTGCTGCAGGCGGGGGAACAGCGCGCCGGCGAACGCGAGCTCGACGTCGCGCCCGGCAGCGACCCGGCACCGATCCGCGTCGTCCCCGGGCCGCAGGCCGGCCACTTCACCCGCGCCGCGCTCGAGGCGCTGGTGCAGGGCGGCTTCACCGTCACCGAGCAGGCCGACCGCATGGGGGTGCGCCTGCGCGGCAACGCGCTGGAACACCGCTCGCCGGCGCACCGCGAGATCGTCTCCGACGCGACGGTCCCCGGCTCGATCCAGGTGCCCGGCAACGGCCAGCCGATCGTGCTGCTGGCCGACGCGCAGACCGCCGGCGGCTACCCGAAGATCGCCACCGTGATCTCGGCCGACCTCGGCCGGCTCGCGGACTGCCGGCCGGGAACCGAGGTACGCTTCGCCGTGGTCAGCGTCGAGGAAGCCGAGCGCGCGGCACGCGCCCACGCCGCCGGGTTGGCCACGCGCATCGGGCGCATCCGCCGCGTCGCCGGTGACGGCCACGTCGACCTCGAGCGGCTCTACGACGGCAACCTGGTCAGCGGCATGATCTCCGCACACGCGGAAACGGAGTAGCCAAGGTGAACATCAACCTGAATGCCGACTGCGGCGAATCCTACGGCGCCTGGGTCATGGGCCAGGACCACGACCTGCTGCAGATCGTGCGCTCGGCCAACATCGCCTGCGGCTTCCATGCCGGCGACCCGATGGTGATGCGCCAGACCGTGCGCCACGCGCTGGCCGCCGAGGTCAGCCTCGGCGCGCACCCGGGCTACCCCGACCTGCACGGCTTCGGGCGCCGCGCGATGCACATGGCCCCCGACGAGCTCGAGGCCGCGCTGATCTACCAGATCGCGGCGCTGGCCGGCATCGCCAACGCCGAGGGCGGGCGGCTGACCCACGTCAAGCCGCACGGCGCGCTGAACAACCAGGCCGTCGAGGACAGCGCGCTGTCCGACGTGATCGCGCGGGCCGTGCGCGCCATCGACCGCGACCTGATCCTGCTCGCGCCGGCCCTGTCCAAGCTGCACGAGGCCGGGCAGCGCGCCGGCCTGCCGGTCGCCGCGGAGAACTTCGCCGACCGCTCCTACACCGACGCCGGCACGCTGACGCCGCGCAGCGAGCCGGGGGCGATGATCCACGACCCCGCCGAGGCGGTGGCCCACGTGCTGGCGATGCTGGACGCGCAGGCCCTGGTCGCGCGCTCCGGCCGGCGCCTGCCGACCCGGATCGACAGCATCTGCGTGCACGGCGACAGCCCGGGCGCGGTCGCGCGGGCGGCCGAGGTGCGCGGCGGGTTGCTGGCGGCCGGTCTCGCGCTGGCGACGCTGCCCGAGATCGTCGGCGTGGCTGGGTGAGCCGCGCGCGCGGCCCCCGTTCAGCCTCGCCCTGCAGCGCGAGCCGTGGGACAGGGGGCGGCGGGCCGGGCGGTCGCCCGGCCCGCACCGAGGTCAGTCACGGCCAGCTGAGCGCGCCGGCCGTGCCGGTTCAGCCCTGCGGCACCAGCGCCAGCACGCGGCACGGGCTGCCGGAGCCGTTCTCGATCTTCAGCGGCGCGGCGATCACCACCGCGCCGGTCGGCGGCAATTTATCCAGGTTGCAGATCGCGGCGAGGCCGAACTTGTCGTGGCCGTGCATGATGTTGTGGCACGGGAACGGCGGGTCGAAGGCGAAGCCCTGGCCGGCGTCGGTGCCGACGGTCTCGGCGCCGAAGCCGAACACGTCGCGCTCCTTGGCCAGGAACGGGATCACCTCGGCGTCCGGGCCCGGGGTGTGGGCGCCGTCCTCGCGCATGTTCAGGTACGCCTTGCCGTCGTGGCCGCGGGTCGACCAGTCGGTGCGCATCAGCACCCAGTGGCCCGGCGGGATGCGGCCGTGGGTTTTCTCCCACTCGAGCACGTGGTCGACGGTGAGCAGGAAGTCGTCGTCCTGCCGGGTCATCGCGACCACGTCGAGCACCACCGCCGGGGCGACGAAGCGCTGCGGCACGATGGTGTCGGTGGCGTTGTTGTCGAAGTCCTTGCCGGTGACCCAGTGGATCGGCGCGTCGAAGTGGGTGCCGGTGTGCTCGCCGCAGGAGAAGTTGTTCCAGTACCACGCCGGGCCGCGGTCGTCGTACTTGGAGATCTCCTCGATGCGGAACGGCCACGACTGGCCGAGCTCGGGCGGCAGCGCCAGGATCGGCGTGTCCGGGTTCAGGGTCTGGGTCAGGTCGACGATGCGGATCTTGCCGCTCGCCAGGGCGCCGACCAGGTCGGCGAGAATGTTCGCGCTCATCCGTCTCTCCTCCATTGCGGTTGTCAGCCGAGAGGCGTCATCCGACCCCACCCCGGAACAGCTGCCTGGGCGTGCTCGCGGCGCGCCCGGTCTTTGATGAATTTGTCTTATATTTTTACCTGCATTTTATTGGTAAGATCGCCGCTGTCAATACGTCCGGGCAGGTCCCGCCGTGCCCCCGCCGGCGGTCGACACCCGGGAGGCTGCTGGGGATAATCGATGCCTCCTTCGCGTCCAGGAACCGCCCTGTTGGCCACCAGGAAAACCGCTTCGGATCCCGCCGACACGGCTGCCGTCGAAAGCGACATCTACCCGCTCGACCGGCGCTGGCACCTCGCGCGCGACCACGACGAGTCGCTGGTGACCCAGCTCGAGTACGCGCTGCTGCGCGCGTCGGCCGCGTTCGACCGCTGGCAGAGCGAGTGCCTCGCCGCGGTGATGAACAAGGACTTCTCGAGCACCGACAACGTCATCCTGCACATCGTGCGGATGAAGGACCGGCCCAAGGGGATCACCGAGATCGCCCGGCTGATGGACCGCAACGACATCGCCAACCTGCAGTACTCGATCAAGAAGCTGACCCGCTTCGGGCTGATCGAGCGCGACGGCTCGAGCAAGCGCCGCGGCACCGCCTACAAGGTGACCGCGCAGGGCCGCGAGGTGACCGACCGCTACGCCGAGGTGCGCGCCAACGTGCTGGTCAAGGCGCTGCCGCACATGCAGGACAAGGAAGAGCAGTTCGAGACCGCCGAGTGGCTGCTGAACCTGATGAAGGGGCTCTACGACCAGGCCTCGCTGACCGTGGTCAGCTACCGCGACACGGTCGAGGACGACTGAGCGGCCGGGGCGCGGCGGCGCGACGCTGATCCGCCCTGGGACGTGCCGGGGTCGGAGTGGATTCATCCGCGCCTGCGCCAGTCACTGGGCCGGAGTGCGATGAATCCACTCCGACCCCTACCCTGACCCTGCGACCCCACCCCTGCGCGCCTGCGCCCCCCTAGCCGGCGCCCGAGCAGTAGTCGGCCAGCGCCTCGTCGGTGTCGACGTCGATGAAGATCGCGTCGTCGGGCATGCCGACCAGGTGCACGGCGTCGGCGTGCGCCTGCAGCAGCGCGCGCGCGCCGGTGTCGCCGCTGACCGCCTTCATCTCGGCGAAGTAGCGCCGCGACCAGAGGATCGGGTTGCCGCGCCGCCCGCCGCGGGTCGGCACGATCAGGCCGCGCCCCTCCTCCGGGGCGAACGGCTCGAGCAGCAGGCGCAGGTGCGGCGCGGTGATGCCGGGCATGTCGCCGAGCAGGATCAGCGCGCCGTCGAGCGCCTCGGGCAGCGCCTGCAGGCCGTGGCGCAGCGAGCCGGACATGCCGTCGGCGAACTCGGGGTTGTACTCGAACTGCACCGGGTAGCCGGCCAGCGCCGCGCGCACCTGCTCGGCGTCGTGGCCGAGCACCACCACCACCGGGTCGAAACCGGCCGCCAGCGCCGCCTCGACCGGCTGCACCACCAGCGCGCGGCCATGCACCTGCGCCAGCAGCTTGTTGCCGCCCTGCATCCGCGACGAGCGCCCGGCGGCCAGCACCACGGCGCCGAGCAGGCGCTGCGGCGCGCCGCCCGGGCAGGCCGGCGCCGCGTGCAGCGCGCGCACCGGCAGCGGGCTGTCCTTGATCAGCCCGCCGGCGCCCATCCGCGCGATCTCCTGCGCCGTCACCGGCAGCTCGGCGACCACCCGCTCGAGCACCCAGTCGAGGCCGTTGAGCTTCGGGCTGCGCCCGCAGCCGGGCAGGTCGATCACCGGCACCGCGCCGCAGCGCCCGAGCAGCAGCATGTTGCCCGGCTCGACCGGCATGCCGAAGTGGTCGATGCGGCCGCCGGCGGCGACGATCCCGCTCGGGATCACGTCGGCGCGGTCGGTGGTCACCGAGGCGCCGGAGACCAGCAGCAGGTCGCAGTGCGCCGCCAGCGCCGCGCGCAGCCCGCTGGCGACGGCGTCGGCGGCGTGGGCGCAGCGGGCGACCGAGGCCAGCTCGCAGCCGAGCGCGGCGAGGCGCTCCGCGGTGACCCGCTGCGCCTTGTCCAGCACGTTGCCGCGGGTGCCCGGCAGCTCGGTCAGCAGCAGCGCCACGCGCCGCGGCCGGAACGGGTGCAGGGCCAGCAGCGCCCCCGGCCCGGCCGCGTCCAGCAGCGCCGCCAGGCGCGCCTCGGCCAGCGCGAACGGGATCACCTTGACCGTCGCCACCACCTGCCCGCTCTCGGCCCGCGCCAGCGGCGCCAGCGTGGCGACGGTGACCGCGTCGTCGGCCAGGTTCAGCGCCGCCAGCCGATCCGGGTCGAGCTGCAGCAGGCCGCCGCGGGTGGCGACGACGTTGCAGCGCCCGGCCGACGGCGGCTCGAGCCGCAGCCACGGCCCGGCCAGCAGCGCGGCGACGCGCTCGGCCACCGTGTCCTCGTCGAGGTCGCCGGGCTCCAGGCGCGCGCCGTAGACGCGCTGCAGCCCGGTCGCGCGCAGCGCCGCGATCTCGGCCGCGCCGAGCGTGCGCCCCTTCTTCAACGGCCCGTCGGCGACGTGGTGGGTGTGCGCGAGGATCACGCCGTCGGCGTCGTCGAGCGCGAACTCGGCGAAGATCACGGCGCGGCCCCGTGGTAACGCAGCTGCAGGATCTCGGCCAGGATGGCGACGGCGATCTCGGCCGGTGCGCGCCCGCCGAGGTCGAGCCCGATCGGCGCGCGCAGCCGCGGCAGCGCCTCGCCGACCCCGGCCTCGGTAAGCCGCGCGACGCGCTGCGCGTGGGTCTTGCGGCTGCCCAGCGCGCCGACGTAGAAGGCCCGGCTCGGCAGCGCCGCGAGCAGCGCCGGGTCGTCGATCTTCGGGTCGTGCGCCAGCGTCACCACCGCGGTGCCGGCGTCCAGCCCGTGCGCGGCCAGCGCCTCGCGCGGCCAGCGGTGGTCGAGGGCGACCCCGGGGAAGCGCGCCGCGGTGGCGAAGGCGCGGCGCGGGTCGACCACGGTGACCGCGAATCCGGCCAGCGCCGCCATCGGCGCCAGCGCCTGCGCGATGTGCACCGCGCCGACCAGCAGCAGCCGCGGCGACGGCAGGTAGCTGCGCACGAACAGCGGGGCGGCGGCATCCTCGAGCACCTCGCTCTGGCCGGTGCGCAGCAGCCGGCGCACGCTCGCCAGCGTGGCGGCGTCGAGGGTGAATTCACCGGACTGGCCGTCTGCCCCGACCAGGGCCTGGCGGCCGTCGTCGAGCCGGGTCACGCTGGCCACCGCCTCGCGCGCCGCGGTCGCCGCGACCAGCTCGCGGAAGGTCGCGCGTGCCGGGTCGAGGCGCTCGACCAGCACCTCGACACGGCCGCCGCAGGAGAGGCCGACCGACCAGGCCAGCTGGTCGTCGACGCCGTAGCTGACCGAGCGCGGCAGGCCGGTGCCGAGCACCGCCTGCGCCTCCTCGATCACCGCGCCCTCGATGCAGCCGCCGGAGACCGAGCCCTGGAACTCGCCCCCGGCGGCGATCAGCAGGTGGCTGCCGACCGGCCGCGGCGACGAGCCCCAGGTGCGCACCACGCTGGCCAGCGCCACCGCGCGCCCGTCGGCCAGCCAGGCGTCGGCGACAGCCAGTTCGGAGCCGGGCTCGCCGGGATCGGCGTTGTTCATGGCGTACACCTCGTGCAGCAATTCGCGGCTGTCGCGGTACGGTCGACGCCCTACCAGGGTAGTACGGTGCCCGGCGGGATGGCATGCGCGACGCCGCAGGGAATGCGCCGGCGCCGCTCTTCCGTAGGTCGGACTTCAGCCCGACAGCATGCCTCCAGCTATCACGGCTGCGTCGGGCTGAAGCCCGACCCACAGCCCTGGTGCTGGTACCGGGCGAATGCCGGACCGACCTTGGCCCCCGGAGGCAACCGGCCCCGGGCGCCAACGCCGCCCGGGGCCGGTGGCAGCACGGTCTACTGGCCGCGCGTGCGCAGGTACTGCGGGGTGAAGCTCTTGGTGTCGTTCTCCGGCGGGTCGATCTGGGTGCGGAACTGCCCGGTGGTGCAGTGCTGCGCCTGCAGGTCGATCATGCCGAAGCCGTCGTAGATCGACACGTTCTTGCCCTTGTTGCTGTCCAGGTGCTGGTCCGAGCCGGTGTGGTTGATGAACCAGGTCTTCCAGATCTTGCCGGCGCGGTCGTAGATGACGATGCGCGGCAGCGAGCCGAGCTGCGCATCCTGGTAGATCACGCGCTTGCTGATCGGGTGGTTCGGGTCGACCGGCGTCGCCTCCATCACGTAGGTCTTGCGCAGCTGCCAGGTCACCTCGGGGAAGCAGCCGCCCTTGCCGCCGAAGTCGATGTAGCGGTAGCCGTCGGCGTCGGGATGCTCGTCGGACAGCTTCATCGCGTTGTGGTCGTAGAACGGCAGCAGGATGTTGCGCGTCCCCTTGTACTCCCACTGCATGTCCGAGATGCGGCCGTTGTAGCCCTCGAAGTCCTCGATCATCAGGTCCGAGCCGAGGAACGAGTCGGTGATCTGGCCGGTGGCCAGGCGGCGCACGCGGCGCTGGAAGCCGAGGTAGAGCCAGGCGTTGTCACGCTTGAGGTCG
>DATCZX010000105.1:0-8427 GCA_036525695.1 Gammaproteobacteria bacterium
GGCACCGTCGAGCTGGTTGGTTCGCATGCCGATCCACGGGAAGTGGGTGGAGAGGTTGAACCAGCCGTCAAGATGCGGCACCTGGCGCGTCTGGGCCTGCTCGTAGAGCAGGTGGAGGCCCTCGTGGCTGGTGAAGAAGTCGACCCGGTTGGAGTCGCCGGCCGGGGCGCCGGTGATGGTCTCGAGGAAGCGCAGCGAGCGGCCGATCTCGGCGACGATGCGCCGGTACTCGGCCGCGGTCGGCGCCAGGTCCATGAACTCGAGGTCCCAGTTCTCCGGGTGGTGCAGGTCGGCGAAGCCGCCGTCGACCAGCGCGCGGACGAAGTTCAGCGTCAGCGCCGCGCGGGTGTAGCCGCGCAGCATGTTGGTCGGGTCGGGCCGGCGCGCCGCGGGGTCGAACTCCGGGCGGTTGACCAGGTCGCCGCGGTAGGCCGGCAGCGTCACGCCGTCGCGGGTCTCGGTCGCTGCCGAGCGCGGCTTGGCGTACTGCCCGGCCAGGCGACCGAGGCGGGTCACCCGGGCGTGCATCCCGTGCACCAGCACCAGGCTCATCTGCAGCAGGATCTTCAGCTTGTTGGCGACGGTCTCGGAGGTGCAGTCGGCGAAGCGCTCGGCGCAGTCGCCGCCGTGCAGCAGGAAGCGCCGGCCGGCGGCGGCCTCGGCCAGCTGGGCGCGCAGCGCCTCGACCTCCCAGCTGGTGACCAGCGGCGGCAGCGCGGCGATCTGCGCGACCGTCGCCGCGACCGCCTCCGCGTCGGGGTAATCGGGCTGCTGCAGCGCCGGCAGGCGCTGCCACGAATCGGGGGTCCAGTCGAGCATCGCGTCGCGGCCTGGCGTGGAGGCGGGCAAGGTAGCACAGGCCGCGGCGCGCCGGGACCCGCAGCGGCGCGCTGCCCGGCAGGCGGCAGCTAGCCGCGCGGCGGCAGCACCACCGCCCGGCGCACGCGGTCGTCGAGCCAGCGGTCGAGCGCCAGCAGCAGGCCGCCGCCGAGCCCGGCCAAGAGCGCGCAGGCCGCCCACAGCGGCAGGCCGAGATCGCGCATCGCCCACAGGGCGAGCGCCAGCGCCGCGCTCCAGGCACAGCCGACGGCGAGGTAGAAGCGCCAGGTCGTGCGCGGGCGGAAGCGGCCGGCGCAGGCCGGGCAGACGTGGCTGCCGCGCGGGTTGCCGAGGTAGCGGGACCAGCTCAGCGGGACCTCTTCAGCACATGTCGGACAGCGCATCGGGCACTCCGTCGTCAGCCTGGCCGGCGGTGCCCCGGCCGCCCGGGGCCGGCTACGCCAGCCGGATCGCCATCGCCCCCGCCGCGACCACGCCCACCGCGACCACGCGGCTGCGGCTCAGCGGCTCGCGCAGCCACAGGGTCCCGAGCAGCAGCGCGAACACCGCCGAGGTCTCGCGCAGCGCGGCGACCAGCGCGAGCGGCGCGCGGGTCATCGCCCACAGCGCCAGCGCGTAGGCAGCGAGGGTGCACGCGCCGCCGAGCAGCCCGCGCGGCCAGCGCCGCCAGCCGGACCACAGGCGCGATCCGTGCAGCGGTAACGCGGCCGCGAACAGCACCGGCGCGGTCAGCACGAACAGCCACGCGGTGTAGGCGAACGGCTGCCCGGAGAGCCGGGCACCGATGCCGTCGACCAGAGTGTAGGCCGCGATCACGCCGGCGTTGGCCAGCGCGAAGCGCACGGTGTGGCGGTGCAGCCGGCCCCGGCGCCAGCCGTCGTGCGCCAGCAGCAGGATGCCGCAGCTGACCAGCGCGATGCCGCCGGCCCCGGTCGCCGACGGCCACTCGGCCAGCCAGGCGGCGGCCGCCAGCGTGACCAGCACCGGTGCCGTGCCGCGCATCAGCGGGTAGGCGAAGCCGAGCTCGCCGTGCCGGTAGGCGGAGGCCACCGCGGCGAAGTAGCCGACGTGCAGCAGCACCGAGGCCGCCAGCCAGGGCCAGCTGGCGCTGGCCGGCGGCTCCAGGAACGGCAGGCCCACGGCGCCGAGCAGCGCGGCGCCGCAGACGATCAGCACGGTGTCGGGGAGCTTCTCCGGGGCGGCGCGGACCAGCGCGTTCCAGCCGGCGTGCAGCAGCGCGCCGAACAGCACCGCGAGCAGCACCTCGAGCGGCATGCTGGCTGGGCCTCACGCGGCGCGGCCGCGCGGCGCCCGCCACGGCCTGCCGTGGCGGGCAGCCGCGTTCAGCCGCCGAACTCGTCCTCGTAGTCGAGCACCGCGGCCTCGACCACCTTCTCGGCGTGCTCGCGGCCGTAGGACGGGCCGATCACCACCTCGTGGTCGACCTCGCCCGGCATCAGCTTGTAGGTCGAGAAGTAGTGGCGCAGGCGGTCGACCAGCGCCTTCGGCAGCTCGTCGAGCTCGTTGATGCCGCTCCACAGGTTGTCGTTGTCGAGCACCGCGATGATCTTGTCGTCGGCCTCGCCGCCGTCGAGCATCGGCAGCCCGCCGATCACGCGCGCCTTGAGGATCACCTCGGCGCGGGAGATCGGCCGCTCGCTGACCACGCAGATGTCCAGCGGGTCGCCGTCGCCCTTCTTCGCCCCGTCCATCAGGCTCGCGATGCGCGCACCGCAGTAGGTGCGCGGCACCAGCCCGTACAGCGTCGGCGGCAGCGACGAGGTGCGCGCCGGGCGGTCGACCGCGAGGTAGCCGGTGGTCTTGTCGATCTCGTACTTGACCGTGTCGAACGGCGTGATCTCGATGTAGGCGTGCAGGATCGACGGCGGTTTCGGGCCGATCTCGAGGCCGTGCCAGGGGTGGGGACGCCAGCGGTAGAAGGCTTTCGGGAAGGGCGGCATGGGCAGGGGCTCCGCGTTGCGCGAACCGCGGCGATGCCACCGGTACGCGGGTCGGTAGCGGTGGCGACGCTGGGGTCCGGGTCTTCTGGGAGGCCTGATTCTACGCGCGCGCCGCGCGCCTGGGTATGCGGGGGCGCGAGCCGGTGCCGCGGATCAACTGCGCAGGAACATCAGGTAGTGCTCCTGCGCGGCGGTCTCGATCGCCCCCGGGCGCGCCTCGCGCACGCGGTTGACCGCCGACCACGGGGGCTCGCCGAGCTCGATCAGCAGCCGCGCGGCGACGGTGCCGGCACGCCCGAGCCCGCCCTTGCAGTGGATCACCACGCGCCCGCCGGCACGCAGCCGGCGCTGCAGCTCCGGGCCCAGGTCGAGCCAGTGGAACTCGAACTCCTTGCCCGGCGGCTCGCCGTCGGGGACCGGCAGGCGGTGGAACTCCAGGCCCGCCGCGGCGGCCGCGGCGGGCAGCCCGGCGACGCCGAGCTCGGCCAGCTCGTGGTCCTCGAGCAGCGACACCAGCAACTCCGCGCCCCACGCCCGGATCGCCCGCAGGTCGGTGTCGAGATCGCGCGCCCACGCCCCGTTCAGCGCCTGCGCCTGCTGCTTGCCGGGGCACAGGGTGATGCCGATGGCACCGCCGTCGGGCAGCTCGACCGCGGCGATCTGCAGCGGGTCGCTGAGGCTGGTGCGCGCCTCCGCGCTCATTCGACCGTCGGGTCGTCCGGGCTGCGCTCGAGGAACGCCAGCGCCGCGTCGCGGAACGCCGCGGTGCCGAGCAGCCCCATGAACGCCTCGGACTCCTCGCGTATCGCCGTGTCGACCTTGGCCGCCACCTGGCTGCGCAGCAGGCGCTTGGTGGTGCGCACCGCCTCGCGCGGCAGCGCGGCCAGGCGCGCCGCGGCCGACGCCGCCTCCTGCAGCAGGCTGTCCAGCGGGCAGACGGTGTTGACCAGGCCCCACTGCAGCGCCCGCTCCGCGCCGATCGGCTCGCCCAGCAGCAGCGCCAGCGAGGCGCGCGGCAGGCCGATGCGCCGCGGCAGCAGCAGCGTGGAGGCGAACTCCGGGCAGAGTCCGAGGGTCACGAAGGGCATGTGCAGGAAGGACTCCTCGGCGGCGTAGACCAGGTCGCAGTGCAGCAGCATGGTGGCGCCGATGCCGACCGCCGGGCCGTTGACCGCGGCGACCACCGGCGTCGGGCATTCGTACAGCGCCCGCATGAACTCGCCCACCGGCCGGTAGGCCTCGCGATCGTCGCCGCGGTCGAGGAAATCGTTGACGTCGTTGCCGCTGCAGAACGACTCGCCGCGCCCCTGCAGCAGGATCGCGCCGATCTCCGGATTGTCGCCGGCCGCGCGCAGGATTTCGGCGAGTTCGCTGAACATGCCGAGGTCGAGCGCGTTCATGCGCTCGGGGTTGGAGATCTCGATGCGCAGAACGTCTTCGATCTGCTCGGTGACGAGTTCGCCCGACGGTACGGTGTTCATCCCTGCTCCTTGGATACGACCGGCTCCAAGTATGGCAAATGGACGGGGGCCGTGCCGCCTGCCTCGACCTGTCGCCGCCGCTGCGCACGGTTTGCCTGTGCCCGCGGCAGGGGTCCGCCGGCTGCGCGCGGCGAAAAGGCCGGGCAGCGTCCCTGCCGCCCGGTAACCACCTTGGGAGGAGTCACGCGGAGGAGGAGTGCGCGTGACGGTTGCAAGTTACCCCGGCGCGCAGGGGAATTCTGTGAACCGCTTCACAGGTCCGTGAACGGCCCGCGCGGCGCGGCCGCCGCCGGACGATGGACCGCACAGGCGCAACTTTGTACTGTCTGCAGGGCAACGATGACGCGGGAGCGGAGCGAGATGCAGACGCGGATGCTGGGAGGGGTGGCGGTGCCGGCGATCGGCCTCGGCTGCATGAACCTGTCGCACGCCTACGGCACGCCGCCCGACGCCGGCGCGGCGGGCGCGCTGCTGAACGCCGCGCTGGATGCCGGCTGCACGCACCTCGACACCGCCGCGCTGTACGGCTTCGGCGCCAACGAGGAGCTGCTCGGCCGGGCCATCGGCCACCGCCGCGGCGAGTTCTTCCTGGCCAGCAAGTGCGGCACCTTCCGCAACGCGGAGGGCAAGCGCGAGATCGACGGCCGCCCCGAGGTGCTCCGGCGCACCTGCGAGGGGGCCCTGCAGCGGCTGCGCACCGAGGTGATCGACCTCTACTACCTGCACCGCTGGGACCGGCGCGTGCCGATCGAGGAGAGCATCGGTGCGCTGGCCGAGCTGGTCGCCGCCGGCAAGGTCAGGGCGCTGGGACTGTCGGAGGTCTCCGCCGCCACGCTGCGCCGGGCGCACGCCGTGCACCCGATCGCGGCGCTGCAGAGCGAGTACTCGCTGTGGACGCGCAACCCGGAGATCGCGGTGCTCGACGCCTGCCGCGAGCTCGGCATCAGCTTCGTCGCGTTCAGCCCGCTGGGGCGCGGCTTCCTCTCCGGCGCGGTGACCGACCCGACCCGCTTCGAGGCGGGCGACCTGCGCCGCAACATGCCGCGCTTCGCCCCGGACAACTTCGCCCGCAACCTGCCGCTGGTGCAGGCCTGCGCCGGCATCGCGCGGGAGCTCGGCTGCAGCATGGCGCAGCTCGCGCTGGCCTGGGTGCTGGCCCGCGGCGACGACATCCTGCCGCTGCCGGGGACCACCCGGATCGACCACCTGCACGACAACCTCGCCGCCGGCGGGGTGCGGCTGAGCGCCGAGGTGCACGCGCGCCTGGAGGCCCTGTTCGACCGGCACGCGGTGCACGGCGGGCGCTACGGCGCCGCGACCCAGGCCGAGGTCGACACCGAGGAGTTCGCCTGACGGCGGCTGCAGGCCGCCCCGGCTCTCAGCCGTTGGCGAAGGCGGCGGCCTCGGCCAGCGAGCCGACGTTGATCGCCGACTGGTAGGCGACCTCGAAGTCGGTGCCGCGCAGCGTCTTCTTGACCATCCCCTCGAGGTTCGGGCGCATCTCCGCCGGGGTCTCGCCCTTGCCGATGCCGCCGCCGAACTCGACCA
Source organism: Gammaproteobacteria bacterium (assembly GCA_036525695.1). Taxonomy (GTDB): domain Bacteria; phylum Pseudomonadota; class Gammaproteobacteria; order QNFN01; family QNFN01; genus DATCZX01. The sequence goes on from DATCZX010000105.1 coordinate 5,831, forward strand.
TCGTCGCCACCCCCGCGGCGAGCGCGCTCTGCAGGTCGGCGTGCCACAGCACCGGGTGGAACAGCTGGAAGAACAGCCGCGAACGGATCGCGACCGGGTCGGGGTCGTGGAAGCCGCCGGTGAAGTTCGACAGCACGCGCACCTCGGAGAGGGTGAACTCGGCGCTGGCCAGCACCTCGCGGTAGCGCCGCGCCGCCTCGACCATGTAGTAGGTGTGGAACGCCCCCTCGGTCTTCAGCCGCACCGGGCGCTTGCGCGGGAACCGCGCGGTCACCTCGGCCTCGAGCGCGTCGAGGTCGTCGCCGCGGCCGCCGACCACGGTCTGGTCCGGCAGGTTGCAGCCGGCCACCGCGCAGTGGAAGCGCTCGGCCAGCGGGCGCATCACCTCGAGCTCGAGCGGGAACGCGGTCATCTCGCCCTCGCCGTGGGTGCCCATCAGCTCGCCGCGCTGCTGCACCAGGCGCACCGCGCTGTCGAAGCTCAGCGCCCCGGCCGCGACCAGCGCCGAGTACTCGCCGAGGCTGTGGCCGGCGGCCATGGTCGGCTTGAGGCGGTCGCCGGTCAGCTCGCGGAACACCTCGAGGCAGGCGATCGAGTGGGTCAGGATCGCCGGCTGGGTGTAGCGGGTGAAGTTGATCTGCTGCTGCGGGTCGCGGAACGACAGCTCGGCGAGGTCGTAGCCGAGGACGTTGCTGGCGCGCTCGTAGACCGCGCGCGCCGTCGCGTACTCGGCGTGCAGGTCGCTGCCCATGCCCCTGTACTGGGAGCCCTGGCCGGGGAAGAGGAAGAGGACGTTGGCGGCGCTGTCGGTCATGTCGTTGATTCCCCGGGTCGAAACGAGGGCGGCAGGATAGCCAGCCGCCCCGGGCATGGCAAGGCGCGGGCGACTGGCGGCGCCGCTCGCATGCAGCAGGCCGGAAGCATCCAGATCAAGGGGGCACCCCTGCTGCCCGTGGGATGAGCAAAGCGCAGCGTGCCCTTCGGCTCAGCGGTTGTTGGGCACGCGTTGCTTTGCCCAACCTACGGCGACACCGCTCGAGCCCGGGGTCACCCGGCCAGCCGGGCGAACGCGGCGACCACCTCGGGCGGGGCCTGCACCAGCTCGATCAGCACCCCCTCGCCGCCGATCGGCGACGCCTCGTTGCCCTTCGGGTGGATGAAGCAGATGTCGAACCCGGAGGCGCCCTTGCGGATGCCGCCGGGGGTGAAGCGCACGCCCTTGGCCTGCAGCCACGCCACCGCCGCCGGCAGGTCGTCGATCCACAGGCCGACGTGGTTCAGCGCCGGGTCGTTGACCCGCGGTTTCTGCTCCGGGTCGAGCGGCTGCATCAGGTCGACCTCGACCTTCAGCGGGCCGGAGCCGGCGACGGCAATGTCCTCGTCGACGTTCTCCCGCTCGCTGCGGTAGTTGCCGCTGAGGCTCAGGCCGAGGGTGTCGATCCACAGCGCGCGCAGCCGCTGCTTGTCTTCCGCGCCGACGGCGATCTGCTGGATGCCGAGGACCTTGAAGGGGCGTTCACCGCTCATCTCTGTCTCCCTGTCAGTGGCAATGTCCGAAGTTCTCTTCTAGGTCGGACTTCAGTCCGACATTCGGGTCATGGCCCGACCCACGGTTCTGAACCTGTCGGGCTGAAGCCCGACCCACAGGACGCGGTCCGCTGGCCGGCTCCCGACCTGGCGACGGAATTCTGCCCGCGCTCACTCCCAGCGGTCGTGACTCTTGAGGAACAGGTCGAGCAGCTCGCGCGCCGCCAGCGTCGGCGGCAGCCTGCCGTCGTTCACCGCGGCCTCCAGCTCGGGGATGCGCCGGCGCACCTCGGGATCGCCCTGCAGCGCGTGCACCAGGCTCTCGTTGACCTCCGACCAGAGCCAGGCCCGCGCCTGCGCCGCGCGGCGGCTCTCGAACTCGCCGCTCGCCCGCAGCGTGTCGCGGTAGGCGAGCATGCCCTGCCACGCCTCGGCGATGCCGGCGCCGCTGCGCGCCGAGCAGGTGCGCACCGCGACCTTCCACTGCGCCGAGCGCGGGTGCAGCAGCTGCAGCGCGCTGCGGTACTCGGCCGCGGCGCGCCCGGCGGCCGCCTGCAGGTCGCCGTCCGCCTTGTTCACCAGCACCAGGTCGGCGAGCTCCATGATGCCGCGCTTGATCCCCGGCAGCTCGTCGCCGCCGCCCGGCAGCAGCAGCAGCACGAACATGTCGGTCATCTCGGCGACCCTGGTCTCGGACTGGCCGACGCCGACGGTCTCGACGATCACCACGTCGAAGCCGGCCGCCTCGCACAGCAGCATCGCCTCGCGCGTGCGCCGCGCGATGCCGCCGAGCGTGTTGCCCGACGGCGACGGGCGGATGTAGGCCTCGGGGCGCCGCGAGAGCTCCTCCATGCGCGTCTTGTCGCCGAGGATGGAGCCGCCGCTGATCGCCGAGGACGGATCGACCGTGAGCACCGCGACCCGGTGGCCTGCATCGATGACATGGTTGCCCAGGGCCTCGATGAAGGTCGATTTGCCGACGCCCGGGACACCGGAAATACCCAGCCGGATGGAACGCCCGGAGGACGGGATCAGCTCGCGCAACAGGTGGTGGGCATCGGCGCGGTGGT